>NZ_JBMRGI010000021.1:0-84002 GCF_049384345.1 Stenotrophomonas sp. CASM110 | reverse complement strand
CCCCCCCCCCCCCCCACTACCGCGAGCGGGGTCGGCGAGGCATCAGCGCTGCGACGGCCCCCAATATCCCAGGTCCTTGCGGATCTGCAGGTCGCGCACCCAGCTGCCGAAGGGCTTGCGCCGCAGCACGCCCATTTCACCGGACAGGAAATCCTCGGTGGCGGCGATCACCCGCTCGCTGGACAGGCCATCGCGGTACGGATGGATGGCGTCGGCGTAGCGCACGATCTCCGCCTGCAGCGCGGCGTCGGGATGCAGCGCGCGCTGCAGCATCGCCGGCAGCTGCGCCGGGTCGTCGAAGTCGATCATGTGCGGCTTGGGCACGCGGTTGCGGAAGGTCACCACCGGCTTGTGCTGGACGATGAACTCCGAAACGATCGACGAGGTGTCCGACACCAGCACATCGGCGGCGCGCTGCGCGGCCATCACCTGCTCCGGCTCGATGAAGCGGGCATGGGCACCGGCCAGCGCGCGGTAGCGCTCGAACAGTTCCGGTGGGCACTTCGGGTGCAGGGTCAGCAGCCAGTAGCGCTCACCGCCAGCGATATCGGCGGCGATCTGCGCATGCAGGTGGGGCGCTGCGCTCAGGCGCTCGGTGAAGGTCGAACCGAACAGGATCACCGGGCGCCCGCCCGCCGCTGCGCGCAGCGCGGCGCTCTCGCCACCGTCGTCGCGGAACAGCGGGTCGAGCTTCGGCCAGCCGGTCTCGGCTACGGCGAAGTGGCCCTGCAGGGCGGCGATCTCACGGAACGGAGCGGTGGTGGCCGGCCCCTGCGTGCAGTACAGGTCGAACATGCCGCGCACCCGGAAGTGGCCGCGCGCACTGTCGCGCTTCTCCACGTTGAAGCCATGGAACAGCTGTACCTTGGCGCCGGACAGGAAGGTCGGCACCCAGTTGGCGGCGCTGAACACGGCACGCGGCCGCATCGCCAGGGCCTGTTTCAGTCCGATGTTGGGCACGCCCGGCAGGCTGCTGGCGGCAGCGCCGTCCTCGAACCAGGCCGCCACCTCCTGCCCGGAGGCGTGCAAGGCCTGCGCCAACGGGGCGAGAATAGGCAGCGCATAGCGCTCCGTCGCAAACAACAGGTACCCGGCCATCATGTCCTCCACGACCGCTCCCATCGAACGGCCTCGCATCTCGGCCTGCATTATCGCGTTCAACGAGGCCGGCCGCATCGGCGACTGCCTGGCCTCGCTGGCCTTCTGCGACGAAATCATCGTCGTGGACTCGTACTCCACCGATGCCACCCTGGCCATCGCCGAGGCCGCAGGCGCCCGCGTGCTGCAGCGCGCGTTCGATGGCTTCCGTAGCCAGAAGGCCTACTGCGTCGAGCAGGCAAGCCACGACTGGGTGCTGTGCCTGGACGCCGATGAGCGGATCAGCCCGGAACTGCGCGCAGCCATCGAACGGGCCCGCGACGGTGGCTTCGCCGGCCATGCCGGCTATCGCTTCGCGCGCCTGTCGGAGTACTTCGGCAGGTTCCTGCGCCATGGCAACGCCTACCCGGACCGGGTGATGCGCCTGTTCGACCGCCGCCGCGGCGGCTGGCGCGGCAAGCGCGAGATCCACGAGGCGGCCAGCGTCGACGGCAGCGTCGGCACCCTGCGCGGCGACCTGGTCCATTACCCGTACCGCTCCCTGCAGCAGCAGCTGGCCAAGACCGAGAAGTACGCGCGGATGATGGCCGAGCACGAGTTCGCACGCGGCAAGCGGGCCACGCTGGGCAAGCTGGTACTGGCGCCGGCCTGGCGGTTCTGGCGCGGCTTCGTGTTCCGTGGCGGCTTCCGCGACGGCTGGCACGGCCTGGTCTACGCCTACGTGCGCGCCAACTACGTGCGGCAGAAGACCATCATGCTGTGGATGCTGGGCAACGGCCAGCCCGTGGCCGACCCGCCGAACCCCTGATCGCCGGGGCCCGCCCGGCGCGCCGACGCATCACGAGCCGGTGATCGCCCGGTGGCGCGCGCCTTCGACGATCGACAGGCCGGTCAGCAGGCCGACCAGGGTCACGTAGAAACTGGCCGTCATCTGGTGCGCGAACATCGACTGGGTCAGCCCGCACAACGCGTAGGTGATCACCAGCATGACGCCGGCAGCGGCCGGCCCGCGGAAGGTCGCCCGTCCGCTGCGGCGATGCAGGCGCACGAACAACCACAGCGGGATGCCATACACCGCCAGCAACAGCAGCAGGCCCGGTACACCCTGGGTCGCCGCCCATTCGGCCACGTCGTTGTGGGCATGCCCCAGGTGGCAGCGCAACTCTTCCGGGTTCTCCCGGCAGACCGGCACGCGCTGCATCGCGCTGTCGAAATGACCGATGCCAACACCCACCAGCGGATGATCGAGGAAGGTCTGCCAGGCTACCTGCAGGCGCTCGACGCGGGCACCGGCGGAAGAATCACTGTCGCCCAGCTCCATCCGCTGCACGTCGCTGTGCAGCTCGCTCAGGCGGACCTGGTGGCGCAGCTCCGGCACCGACAGCAGCAGCGTCGCACCGATCGCCAGCATCCCGGCCAGCACCGACAGGCGCGCCGCACCGGTACGCCAGCGCAGGCTCAGCGCCAGCACCACCAGCAGCGCCAGCAAGGCGGCGAACACACCGCGGCTGCCGGTCAGCACGATGGTGCCGCAACCGGCGGCCATGCCGAGGATCACCAGCGACCAGCGCCGCGACGGCCGGCAGAACACCAGCAGCACCATCAACACCATCACGATGTCGGCCAGCACGATGGCGTTGGTGAACAGCTCCGCGCGCGGGGCGCCGCCCAGCACCTGCCACAGCGACATCACGAAGGTGGCGAGCAGGCCGGTCAACGAGCCGTACCAGAGCCACCGCAGGCTGGGACGCAGCGCGCAGATCCACAGCGCGATCCATGGGATCACCACGAATCGCGAACGGTTGTCGACGTCACGCAGGCCCTGTTCGAACAGCACCACCGACAGTACGCCGAGCGCCAGCACCGCCAGCATCAGCCAGACCAGCACTTTCACCGGCTGGCCGGCCATGCCCCGCGCGCGCCACAGCAGCTCCGGCGCCAGCAGGGTGCTGAGCAGCAGCAGGAGACCGTACGGCAACAGGTTGATCGGCACGGTCAGCACCAGTGCCGGCAGGCAGAACAGCCCAAGCTGGGCCAGCCCGTGTGCAACCCCGTGACGCCCACCGACGGGAACGCCCAGCGGGTCGCCGGCCATGAGGTTCAGGTTGTCCGGTGAAGCTGGCACGTCGGGAAGTATCGCTGCAATCTGCTGGAAGAATGGGACGGGCCAACGCGGGCCGTCCCAGCCTGCTGTTTTACTGCCTTTGGACCCGCTTGGGCAGACTGGACAAGCGGAAATCGTGCTGGCTAGTCATGTTCCTGCAAACGCCGTTCACGTTCCCGCTCCTCGGCAGTGACCACGCACGGCACCGTCACCGCCGCTGCCGGCACCAGCCACCAGCGCCGCCGGTTGGCCACGCCGGCCAGTTCGGAGCGGTTGCGGTCGACGCACGACAGCATCGCGTACTCGTGGACCAGCAGCCAACGACGTCCGGGTGCCAGCCGCTGCCAGCGCGTGGCCGCCACCAGCTGCTCGTCCCAGTCAGTCTCGAAACCGAAGGTCGCTGCGGGACGGTCGGCCAGCAGCAGGTGCTGTTCCTTCCAGGCCACCAGCCCCAGCTCGGCATCGGGGCCCAGGCGGGTACCGACCGCGCGCATCAGGCCACGGGCCGAACTGGAATCGTTCAGCAGCGGGTAGCCGACCAGGCTGTACAGCACCCAGACCACCGCCAGGGTCGACACCAGCGCAAGCTGCCGGCGACGGCCACAGGCCAGCAGGCTCAATCCGCCCCACAGGCCCATCGCCAGGATCGTCCACGCCAGCGCGTCGACGGCCCCGGGGGCGAGCCCGCGGCTATGGGTCAGGCGCAGCTCGAAGGCCGGGTCACCCAGCACCGCCATCGCGCCAGCCACGGCCAGGCCCAATGACAGCAGGCCGGTGAACAGCCCCACCACGGCCTGCACATCGCGTCGCTTCAGCAACCCCGGCAACAGCGGTGCCAGCACCAGGCAGAACATCGGCAGCGCCGGCAGGATGTAGACGTCGCGCTTGCCGGCGGGAATCGAGAAGAACAGCACCACCATCAGCCACCAGGCCAGCGGCAGCAGATAGCGCGCGTCGCGGCGTTGCAGCCGGCGGCGCCAGGCCGGAATCGCCCAGGGCAGGGCCAGGAATGCCGGGATCCACATCAGCGGCATCGTCGCCAGGAAGTACCAGGCGGGCTGGTGGTGATCCCAGGAATGGGTGTAGCGCCGCGCCGTCTGCTGGAACAGGATATCGTCCATGTAGGCGCGATATTCGTCCGAGCCGGTGGCAAAGCCGGCCAGCAGCATCGGCGCCAGCCACAACGACACCGCCAGCAGGAAGGCCAGCGGCGCCAGCCAGAAGCGCGCGTCGCGCGCGTGCAGGCCCACCCGTGGCCACCGCAGCGCCGTGGCGATTGCCGCGGGCACGATCATCAGCAGCGCCAGCATGCCCACGCCCTTGGTGATCACGCCGATGCCGGCGAAGAACCAGCCCAGCCACCACCAGCGCCAGGCCGGCCCCAGCAGCAGGTGGCGCAGCAGGCCGTAGTTGGCCAGGGTGATGAACAGCAGCAGCAGGGGATCGATCTGCGCCTTCTTCGCCTGGAAGGTGAACTGCAGCGCGAACAGCAGCGCCCAGCCGGCATACAGCCCCACCCGCCGCGTCCACAGCCGCCGGCCCAGGTCGACCACGCACCACAGCGTGCCCAGTGCCGCCAGCAGCGACGGCAGCAGGAAGGCCACGCGCCACTGCCCGACCAGGCTGTACAGCGTGGCCTGCCACCACATCAGCATCGGCGGCTTGTCCGAGTACAGCTCGGTCCCGCGGTGCGGGAACAGCCAGTGGCCGCTGTCGAACATCTGCTTGGCCACCAGCGCGAAGCGCGGCTCGTCCGACGGCCACGGATCACGAAGGCCCAGCCCGGCCCCCAGCACCAGCAGGGCCATCACCACGAACAACCACGTCTCGCGCGACGCGCGGGATTTCAGCATGGGACTCGCAACGTCAGCGGGGGTCAGGCCGTTTTTAGCAGACGCGCGTAAAAGAATCCGTCAGCATCGCTGTCACCCGGCAGTCGCTGGCGCGCGATCCCCTCGCAGTCCAGGCCGAATCTGTCATCCAGCGACTGTGCCACCGCGTCCGGATGCCACTTCAGGAAGGCCCGCACCTGATCGATGTTCTCGGCGCGCAGGATCGAACAGGTGGCGTACAGCAGCACGCCGCCCGGGCGCAGCATCGACCAGCAGGCCTCCAGCAGGCGGGCCTGCACGCCGACCAGCGCATCGATATCCTCGGCGCGGCGGTGGAACATCACGTCCGGCTGGCGGCGGATCACGCCGGTGGCCGAACACGGAGCATCCAGCAGGATGGCGTCGAACGGTGTGCCATCCCACCACGCACCGGGGTCGCTGGCATCGGCCACCCGGGTCTGCGCGCCCTCACCTACACCGGTGCGGGTGTAGGTATCGCGGGCACGCGCCAGGCGACGCGCATCGATATCCAGCGCCAGCAGGCGCAGGCTCGGGTCACGCTCCAGCAGGTGCGCCGACTTGCCACCCGGTGCCGCGCAGGCGTCCAGAACGCGGGCGCCGGACGCCGGTGCCAGCGCGTCCGCCGCACATTGCGCCGACAGGTCCTGCACCGACAGCGCACCGTCGGCGAACCCCGGCAACTGGTTCACCGCGATGGGCGCCACCAGGCGCAGCGCGTCGGCGCTGAGCGGGCTGGCTTCGGCAGCAATGCCGGCCTCGGCCAGCGTGGCCAGCGCCTTGTCACGCCCCCCCTGCTGGCGGTTGGCACGCAGCCACAGCGGCGCAGGCTGCAGGCTGGCAGCAAAGATCGCCTGGGCCTGGGACGGCCAGTCGCGCTCGACGGCATCGGCCAGCCACGCCGGAAAGGCGTCACGCGCAGGCTGCTCCGGGAACCCCTCGCGCTGCGCGCGGCGCAGGATCGCGTTGACCAGCCCGGCCTGGCGCTCACGGCCCAGCGCGCGGGCGGCGTCGACCGTGGCCGACAGGGCCGCATGCGCCGGCAGTTCCAGCACGTCCAGCTGCGCGAAGCCCACCATCAGCAACGTGCGCAGGTCGGCATCACGCGCCGACAGCGGCTTCTGCATCCACGACTGCAAGGCAGCGTCGTAGGTACTGCGGCGGCGCAGGACTGCAAAGCACAGCGCTTCCAGCAAGGCCCGATCACGACTGTCGGCCAGCTTGGGCAGTGCCCAGGCCAGTTCCGCCTTCAGCGAGCGGCCACGGGTGAACACCTGCGCCAGTACGCGTGCGGCCAGCATGCGGGTGGCCGCGCCCGGCGCCGCCTTGGCGACGGAGAAATCATTCTGCTTCGACACCGCTTATGCCCCCACGTGCAGGTCGCGGCGGGCATTGAGGTAGTCGGCGGCGGTGATCGCCTTGCCGCCTTCGCGCTGCAGCGTGCGCAGGCGCAGCGCGCCCTGGCCGCAGGCGATGTCGATACCATCGCGGCCGGCCGCCAGCACCGCCCCCGGCGCCTGGCCGTGGGCCAGGTCAAGAGCGACCGCGCCGTGGATGCGCACGCGCTCGCCGGCCAGCGTGGCCTCGGCGATCGGCCACGGATTGAAGGCGCGCACGGTGCGCGCCAGTGCATCGGCGTCCTGCGCCCAGTCCAGGCGGGCTTCGGCCTTGTCCAGCTTGTGCGCGTAGGTCACGCCCTGTTCGGGCTGCGGCCGCGCGATCGGCTTGATGCCGGCACGCAGCAGGCCCAGGCCGTCGGACAGCACCTGTGCGCCCAGTTCGGCCAGCTTGTCATGCAGCTGGCCGCCGGTATCGGTGGCCGCGATCGGCAGCTCCTGGTGCAGCAGCACCGGGCCGGTATCCAGGCCGGCTTCCATCTGCATCAGGCACACGCCGGTCTTTGCGTCACCGGCCTGGATCGCGCGCTGGATCGGCGCGGCACCGCGCCAGCGTGGCAGCAGCGAGGCATGCACGTTCCAGCAGCCGTGGGTCGGGACCGCCAGTACCGCCCTGGGCAGGATCAGGCCGTAGGCGACCACCACCATCAGGTCCGGCTGCAGGTCGCGCAGCTGCCGCTGGGCAGCTTCATCCTTCAGCGATTCGGGCTGGTAGACCGGAATGCCACGGGCCACGGCTTCGAGCTTGACCGGCGACGGTGCCAGGCCACGGCCGCGCCCGGCCGGGCGATCAGGCTGGGTATAGACGGCCACGACCTCGTGGTGGCGCGCCGCGGCGCGCAGCGACGACACCGCGAATTCCGGCGTACCGGCAAAGACAATCCTCATGGCTACCCCACTTGCAGGATGGATTCGTGCAGGAAAGAAAACGGCGCCGTCGGCCGGCGCCGTACAGCCCGCGCGCGTCGCGCAGGCACGGGCCACCCGGAGGGCGGCCCGGATTGGCGATCACGCCACGTGCTTGCGCTGCTTGGCCAGCTTCTTGCGGACCATCTCGCGCTTGAGCGGCGACAGATAGTCGATGAACAGCTTGCCGTCCAGGTGGTCCATCTCGTGCTGGATGCAGGTGGCCAGCACTTCACCGGCCTCCAGCTGCTGCTCCTGGCCGTTGCGGTCCAGGTACTTCACGGTGATGGTGTCAGCGCGGGTCACGTCGGCGAAGATGCCCGGGACCGACAGGCAGCCCTCCTGGTACACCCGGCCCCCGTCCTTGGCGACGATTTCCGGGTTGATGAACACATGCGGTTCATTCTTCTCTTCGCTGACATCGATGACCATGAAGCGCTTGTGCACGTCCACCTGGGTGGCGGCCAGGCCGATGCCCGGGGCGTCGTACATGGTCAGGAACATGTTGTCGATCAGTTCCTGGAAGGCCGGCGTGGTGACTTCGGCGGCGTCGATCAACGCAGCCTTGGTACGCAGGCGCGGATCGGGGAACTCGAGAATGGGGAGAAGGGCCATGGCTGTTTCCGGGTAGGGGGCCGGCACGCCGGCATACGTCGCAGATTCTAGCTCCAACGCTTGCCTTGCGCCCCGGTTTCTGGACTATAGTGCGTGGACCTGTTGGGGAATCAGGGCTTCACACCTATGTTGCTTCGTTTTCGTACGGTCGTCGCCGCGGCGATGCTGACCGTGGCTGCCTATGCTACCGCCGTGGAAGTGAATGGCGGGCACCCGGACACCTATGTGGTCCGAAAAGGGGATACGTTGTGGGATATCGCCGCACGTTTCCTGCAGAAGCCTTGGCTGTGGCCGGAGATCTGGCAAGCCAATCCGCAGATCGCCAACCCGCACCTGATCTATCCAGGTGACGTGCTGAGCCTGGCCTACCTGGACCGGGTGACCGTGTCCCAGGCCGGTCCGCGCCAGGAGGCCCCGATCGACGCCATTCCGCTGGCCCAGGTCGAGCCGTTCCTGAAGCAGCTGAGCGTTGTCGACAGCGTCAAGCAGCTGCCCTACGTCGTCGGCCTGGAGGACAGCCGCCTGCGCGTGTCCGGTGGCGACACCGTCTACGTGCGCCTGGCGGATGCCCAGGTGGGCCAGCGCTGGGCCGTGGTACGCCCGACCGTGCGTTACGCCCAGCCCAAGCCGACCGAGGACCTGACCGCCAATGGCGACGTCACCCCGGGCAGCGGCAACCTGTGGAAGGCCTACAACGCACCCAACGCACGTCGTGGCGTGCTCGGCTACGAACTGGCCCAGGTCGCCACCGGCACCATCACCCAGATCGCCGGCGGCAAGGTCGAGGCCTCCACGCTGGTGCTGGACAAGAACGTCGGCGGCCGCGAAGTGCGCGCCGGCGACCGCCTGGTGCCGGTCGAAGCCCGGCCGTACGACCTGCAGTTCGTGCCCCACGTACCCGCTGCGGGTGTCGAGGGCGTGGACGTGCGCGTGCTGGCGGTCACCGACATGTTCACCGCCGGTGGCCCACGCGACGTGATCGCGATTTCGGCCGGCCGTGCCCAGGGCGTGGACAACGGCACCGTGTTCTCGCTGTGGCGCCCGGGCCGCCATGTAGCGCACCGCATGAAGTACCCGACCTCCTCGCGCATGGACGACTCGCTCAGCACCGGCGCAGGCCGGGTCTCGCTGCCGGATGAATATGCCGCGCATGCGATGGTGTTCCGCACCTTCGACAACGTCAGCTACGCGCTGGTGATGCAGGGCGTGAAGCCGGTGCAGGTGGGTTACAACGCGCTGCACCCGGACGCGAAGTAACGGTTGCCGGACTGCCCCGGCCACCACTGGAGTGCCGGCCGCGGGCCGGCAGGCACCTCCGGCAAAACCTGACAGCCACATGCGAAGGCGCCCTAGGGCGCCTTTGTTGTGTGCGGCCGATAGTGGGGGATGACCACACATGCATACGAGGCGCTGCTGCGCCTGTTGATGGCGGGAGGCGCACTGGCGTCCCGACGGGCCCTGCTGCAGGCCGCGGGCGATGCGGAAACCGCCATCGCGCAAGGCACTGCGACCTGGCGTGCGCACGGTTGCACGCCGGAGCAGTGCGCCGCCCTGGAACGCCCCGATACCCGGGCCTGGACATCCGCCCGGCGCTGGCTGGAACAGGACAACCATCACCTGCTGCCGTGTACCGATCCGGCCTTTCCGCCATCACTGCTGGAGGTACCCAACCCGCCGCTGGCGCTGTTCGTGGCCGGTGATCCCTGCCTGGCCTGGCGCCCTTCGGTGGCGCTGGTCGGCAGCCGCTCGCCCACCCCGGGCGGGCGTGCACTGGCCGCGCGTTTTGCCGGCTGCTTCGTCGAGGCCGGCCTGGCGGTGACCAGCGGCCTGGCCGCAGGCATCGATGCGGCCGCGCACCAGGCTGCGCTGGAGGCCGGCGGCTGCACCATGGCAGTGATCGGCACCGGCCCTGACCGGGCCTATCCGGACAGCCACGCGCGGCTGCAGGCGCGGATCGCCGCCGAAGGCGTGGTGCTCAGCGAGTACCTGCCGGGCACGGCTGCCCGTCCCAGCCACTTCCCTGCGCGCAACCGGCTGGTGGCCGGACTGGCGCTGGCCACCGTGGTGGTCGAGGCCGCGCAGCGCTCGGGCGCGCTGATCACCGCGCGCCTGGCCGCCGAGGCAGGCCGCGAGGTCTGTGCCCTGCCCGGGTCGGTGCTCAACCCGCGCGCGACCGGCTGCCATCGCCTGATCCGCGAGGGCGCGGCGCTGGTCGAGCGCCCCGAGGAGGTCCTGGAACTGCTCGCCCCCGCCCTTCGCCAGCAGCTGCCGGGCTTGCAATCGCGGTTGGCCACCCCCACTGAACAGGCACCGCCGGCGCTCCTGCCGGCGCGCTGGGCCGACGACCCTGACTACCAGTGCTTGTGGCGGGCGCTGGACCACAACCCAAGCGGTATGGATTCACTGATCACGCGTTGTGGATTGACGGCGTCACAGGTGTCCTCCATGCTGCTGGCCATGGAACTGGCGGGAATCGTGGTGTGCGTACACGGCCGCTACTGTCGAACTCCCTAGTTTCTTCACCTCCACAGCGTCGCGCGACGCAGGCCGAGGGGCAATGAAAGAGAGCATCCTGGATGTACTGCTGTACCTGTTTGAACACTATTTCAGCGAAGATGCGGACCTGATCCGTGACCGCGATTCGCTCCAGAACGGCCTGATCCAGGCCGGTTTCAGCCCCACCGAGATCAACAAGGCGTTCGACTGGCTCGATGCCCTGGCCGCGCAGCGGCCGAGCGTGGCCCAGGCGCGGGTCGATGGCCCCGTGCGCATCTACCACGGCCCCGAGCTGGACAAGCTGGACGTGGAATGCCGCGGCTTCCTGCTGTACCTGGAACAGCACGGCATCCTCGACGCCGACCAGCGCGAGCTGGTGCTGGACCGGGCGATGGCCCTGGACCAGGACGAACTGGACCTGGACGACCTGAAGTGGGTCGTGCTGATGGTGCTGTTCAACCAGCCCGGCTCCGAAGCGGCCTACGCCTGGATGGAGACGCAGATGTTCATGGACGAGCCAGAACCCCTGCACTGACCGTACACTTGGGGGCATAGCGCATTCAGGAGCGTCCCCGTGAGCGAGTGGTTCCACGCAGAAGGCAACCGGCAGCAAGGCCCGCTGCCGGCGGAACAGTTGGTCGAGTTGTTCCGCAACAACCAGATCTCCCTGGACACCCTGGTCTGGCGCGACGGCCTGCCGCAATGGCAGCCGTTGCGCAGCGTGGTCGATGAGCTGGGCCTGATCGTGCCGGCGCTGGACGTCGCCGCGCCGGCCGTGGAACCCGAGCCGGAGCCCGAACCGGAACCGGTTGCGCCGCCGCCGCCGCAACCACCGGTGCTGCCACCGTCCACGCCCTATGCCACGCAGACCCCGGCCGGGGTGCTGCCGCCGCCGAAAAAGAAGC
Source organism: Stenotrophomonas sp. CASM110 (assembly GCF_049384345.1). Taxonomy (NCBI): domain Bacteria; kingdom Pseudomonadati; phylum Pseudomonadota; class Gammaproteobacteria; order Lysobacterales; family Lysobacteraceae; genus Stenotrophomonas; species Stenotrophomonas sp. CASM110. The sequence continues at coordinate 72,631 of NZ_JBMRGI010000021.1, read as the reverse complement.
TCTCCGGCTGCGCCCTGACCGCGATCATCGGCGGCGGCCTGCTGCTGGTGCTGGTGCCGGTCATGGCCATCCTCGCGGCGATCGCCCTGCCTGCCTACAACGACTACACCGTGCGTGCCAAGGTTGCCACCGCGGTCAATGCCCTGCAGCCGCTGAAACAGCAGGTGCAGCACTTCGCCGACGACGAAGGCCGCTGCCCCGGTGCCAACGATGCCGGTTTCCCGGCGCCGGGTGATTTCACCCAGGCCGGCCTGTCGGCGGTGAACATCGGCCGCTTCAACAACGGCCACTGCGGCATCGAAGCAACGCTGGCCGTGCCCGGCAAGAGCCTCGATGGCGACCTGCTGTGGCTGGAATATGATCGCGACAGCGGCCGCTGGGAATGCAGCGGTGAAAGCGACGACAAGTACCTGCCGCCGTCGTGCCGCGGCTGAGCCACGCGCACGGCAGCACCTCCAAGGACGATCCAACAGGGAACATGCAATGACCGAGTGGTACTACGCCGAAGGACAGCAACGCCAGGGCCCGCTGCCGGTCCAGGAAATCCGCCAGCGCTTCCAGCGGGGCGAACTGAACCTGGACACCCTGGTCTGGCGCGAAGGCATGGCCCAGTGGGCTGCACTGCGCCAGGTGGTCGATGAGCTCGGCCTGCAGACACTGGCCGATGCCAGCACGGCCACCGCCAGCGGCGGCTTCGACCTGCGCGGCGACTACGCCGCCATCGACAACGGCACTGCACCGCTGCCTGGCACGGGTGCGCTCAGCAGCTCGCCCTACAGCGCCCCGGCCGCTTCCGGTGCCGGTGGCCCGCAGCCGGTGATCGGCGGCGAGGTGGTCTACGCAGGCTTCTGGAAGCGCGTAGCGGCGTACATGATCGACTACTTCGTGCTGGCCATTCCGGGCGGCATCATCGGCGCCATCATCGGCGTGGTGCTTGGCGCCAGCATGGGCGCGGTGGGCAGCGGCGAGACCTCCATCGAAATCGTCGCGCAGGTGGCCAGCGCGCTGATCAACATGGCCATCGGCGTTGCCTACTACACCTGGTTCCATTCCTCGCAGGGTGGCGCCACGCTGGGCAAGATGGCGGTCGGCATCAAGGTCGTGCGCAGCAACGGCGATCGCCTGACCAAGGGCCGCGCCTTCGGCCGCTACTGGGCCATGCTGCTGAGCAGCTTCACCCTCGGCATCGGCTTCCTGATGGCCGCCTTCACCGAGCGCAAGCAGGGCCTGCACGACATGATCTGCGACACCCTGGTGGTCGACCGCTGGGCCTACACCGACCAGCCGCACCTGCAGCGCCATGAGCTGGGCACGGTCACCATCGTGATCCTGGTGCTCACCGGCCTGCTGGTGCTGGCGGGCCTGGTGGTGCTGGTGGCCGCGGTCGGCTTCATCGCCAAGATGGCCTCATGAACGGCCATCCTCACGTCTGGCTGCTTGACAGGGGCTGGCCGGGCGTGATTCCTCTAATAAGGTGAAACCTGAACGCCCGGCACACTACCGGGCGTTCAGCGTATTGATTTGTCCGTGGCCGCTTCACTAATGCGGCCGTTTGCTCCACCCTAGCGGCCCCTCCCCTGCGGCTCGCCCCACAGACACTGCTGCCATGCCCAAGCACCTGCTCATCGTCGAATCGCCGGCCAAGGCCAAGACGATCAACAAATACCTCGGCAAGGACTACACCGTCCTGGCCTCGTATGGGCATGTGCGTGACCTGATTCCGAAGGAAGGCGCGGTCGACCCGGACAACGGGTTCGCCATGCACTACGACGTGATCGACAAGAACGAAAAACATGTCGACGCGATCGCCAAGGCCGCCAAGGGCGCCGACGACATCCTGCTGGCGACCGACCCGGATCGCGAAGGTGAAGCGATCAGCTGGCATATCGCCGAGATCCTGAAGGAACGCGGGCTGGTCAAGGACAAGCCGATGCAGCGCGTGGTGTTCACCGAGATCACCCCGCGCGCCATCAAGGAAGCGATCAGCCAGCCACGCGCGATCGCCAGCGACCTGGTCGATGCCCAGCAGGCGCGCCGCGCGCTGGACTACCTGGTCGGCTTCAACCTGTCGCCGGTGCTGTGGCGCAAGGTCCAGCGCGGCCTGTCCGCCGGCCGCGTGCAGAGCCCGGCGCTGCGCATGATCGTCGAGCGCGAGGAAGAGATCGAAGCCTTCATCGCCCGCGAGTACTGGTCGATCGCCGCCGAGTGCGCACACCCGTCGCAGCACTTCAACGCCAAGCTGATCAAGCTGGACGGGCAGAAATTCGAGCAGTTCACCATCACCGACGGCGACACCGCCGAAGCCGCCCGCCTGCGCATCCAGCAGGCCGCGCAGGGCTCGCTGCATGTCACCGACGTGGCCAGCAAGGAGCGCAAGCGCCGCCCGGCGCCGCCGTTCACCACCTCCACCCTGCAGCAGGAAGCCTCGCGCAAGCTCGGTTTCACGACCCGCAAGACCATGCAGGTGGCGCAGAAGCTGTATGAAGGCGTGGCGATCGGTGACGAAGGCACCGTCGGCCTCATCTCGTACATGCGTACCGACTCGGTGAACCTGTCGCAGGACGCGCTGGCCGAAATCCGCGACGTGATCGCCCGTGATTACGGCATCGCCTCGCTGCCCGACCAGCCGAACACCTACCAGACCAAGTCCAAGAACGCCCAGGAAGCGCACGAGGCGGTGCGCCCGACCTCGGCCCTGCGCACTCCGTCGCAGGTCGCCCGCTTCCTGACCGACGACGAGCGCCGCCTGTACGAACTGATCTGGAAGCGCGCCGTCGCCTGCCAGATGATTCCGGCCACGCTCAACACGGTCAGCGTCGACCTGTCGGCTGGCAGCGAGCACGTGTTCCGTGCCAGCGGTACCACCGTGGTGGTGCCCGGCTTCCTGGCCGTGTACGAGGAAGGCAAGGACAACAAGAGCGCCGAAGACGAGGACGAAGGCCGCAAGCTGCCGGCGATGAAACCGGGCGACCGCGTGCCGCTGGAACGCATCCAGGCCGAGCAGCATTTCACCCAGCCACCGCCGCGCTACACCGAAGCGGCGCTGGTGAAGGCGCTGGAAGAGTACGGCATCGGCCGTCCGTCGACCTACGCCTCGATCATCCAGACCCTGCTGTTCCGCAAGTACGTGGAAATGGAAGGCCGCAGCTTCCGCCCGTCCGACGTCGGCCGCGCGGTGTCCAAGTTCCTGTCCAGCCACTTCACCCAGTACGTGGACTACGACTTCACCGCCAAGCTCGAAGACGAGCTCGACGCCGTCTCGCGTGGCGAAGAAGAGTGGATCCCGCTGATGGCCCGCTTCTGGGAGCCGTTCAAGGAGCTGGTGGAAGACAAGAAGGAATCGGTGGACCGCGCCGAGGCCAGTGGCGCGCGCGAGCTCGGCACCGACCCGAAGACCGGCAAGCCGGTCAGCGTGCGCCTCGGCCGCTTCGGGCCTTACGCCGCCATCGGCAGCACCGCCGAGGACGCCGAGGAGAAGCCGAAATTCGCCTCGCTGCGCCCCGGCCAGTCGATGCACACCATATCCTTGGAAGACGCGCTGGAACTGTTCCTGATGCCACGCGCGCTGGGCGAGGACAACGGCGAGCCGGTCAGCGTCGGCATCGGCCGCTTCGGCCCGTTCGCCAAGCGCGGCAGCACCTATGCCTCGCTGAAGAAGGAAGACGACCCGTACACCATCGACCTGGCCCGCGCCGTGTTCCTGATCGAAGAGAAGGAAGAGATCGCGCGCAACCGGATCATCAAGGAGTTCGAGGGCAGCGACATCCAAGTGCTGAACGGCCGCTTCGGCCCGTACATCAGCGACGGCAGGATGAACGGCAAGATCCCCAAGGATCGCGAGCCGGCATCGCTGACCCTGGCCGAAGTGCAGCAGCTGATGGAAGAAACCGGCAAGCCCGTGCGCAAGGGCTTCGGCGCCAAGAAGGCTGCCGCGAAGAAGGCACCGGCCAAGAAGGCGGCGGTGAAGAAGGAAGCGGCGCCGAAGAAGGCCGCAGCCAAGAAAGCGCCTGCCAAGAAGGCGGCGAAGAAGGCCGTGGTAAAGAAGGCCGCTGCAAAGAAGGCACCGGCGAAGAAGGCCGTCAAGAAAGCCGCGAAGTAGATTCACGCCATGCGTGGATAAGGGGTAGTGCCGGCCGCTGGCCGGCAACATCCAGAAGCACCCGATGCCGGCCAGCGGCCGGCACTACCGGGCCAGGGTCCACCCCTTCTGCACGCCGCAGGGGGATAATGGGGGCCCACGTCGGGCCGGTCGCCGCCATGAAAGAACTCACCCTGGACTCTGCTGTCGCCACGCTCCGCGCCGGCGGCGTGATCGCCTATCCGACCGAAGCGGTCTGGGGCCTGGGCTGTGATCCCTCGCATGAGGCGGCGGTGCACATGGTGCTGCGGCTGAAGCAGCGCCCGATCGAGAAGGGCATGATCCTGGTCGCCGCCGAATTGTCGCAGCTGGAGGGCTGGGTGCGCCTGCAGGCGTTGCCCGATGCCCGCCAGCGCGCGGTGCTGGCCAGCTGGCCGGGTGCCAACACCTGGATCCTGCCGGCCGGTCCGCGCGCCCAGCCCTGGATTACCGGCGAGCACAGCGGCATCGCCGTGCGCATCAGCGCGCACCCGCTGGTCGCCGCCCTGTGCCGCGCCTGGGGGGGGCCCCTCGTCTCCACCAGCGCCAACCTGGCCGGTGAACCACCGGCACGCAGCCGTGCCGAGCTGGATCCACGCCTGCTGCGCCTGCTCGATGGCATCCTCGATGGCGAAACCGGCGGCCTGGCCCAGCCCACCCCGATCCGCGACGCGCTCAGCGGCAACGTGCTGCGCTCCTGAGCGGACGATTGCACTGCCACGCACAATCACGCACCCTGCCGCCATGAACCTGCTGCGCACCGCCCTGGGCCTGTGCCTGCTGCTGCCATGGACCGCATCGGCCGCCGAGGACGTGCGCGTCTACCGCTGCGTCGCCAGCAATGGCGCCGTGGCCCTGCAGGACAGGCCCTGCAGCAGCGGCCGGCAGGAGGTGCGTGACCTGCAGCGCCCGCGCGATCCGGCACCCCGGGTGGTGCGCAGTGACGCCCCTCCCGCGGCGCCCAGCGAGGTTCCGGTGATGCGCGATCGCGAAGTCCGCCACGTCTACATCCAGCCGCCACAACCGTTGTACGAGTGCGTGAGCGACGACGGTCGCCGCTACACCAGCGACAGCAACGAGGGCAATCCGCGCTGGGTCCCGTTGTGGACCAGCGTGTGGCTCCCGCACGGGCACCACGGCGCGGTCCATCCCGGTCCACGCCCGGGCTTCGGCACGCCGGTCGGTGCGCCGATCGGTGAAGGCACAGGCTACCGGCCGCCTGCGGTGGGCGTCGGCGTGCAGGTGCCGGCCGGCAGCGTGCTGGTCCGTGACAGCTGCCATGCGCTGCCGCCGCAGGACGTCTGTGCGCGCCTGCGTGACCGCCGCTGGGAACTGGACCGCCGTTACAACAGCGCGCTGCAGAGTGAGCGCACCGCCATCAGCAATGAACAGCGTGGCATCGACGCGCGCCTGTCGCGGGACTGCGAACGCTGAGCGCGATGCCGGCCTGGGCATGTACGCTGTGCGCATGAAGAACCTGATCTGGCTGGCCCTGGGCCTGTTCGCCGGCAACGCGTTGGCCGACGACGGGGTGATCTACCGTTGTACCTCCAGCAGCAGCGATGTGCCCACCCTGCAACGCACGCCCTGCCCTGCCGGCAGCAAGCAGCAGGTGGTGAGGGTGCCGGCCAGTGCTCCGCCGGCGCCGGCGTCAGCGGCACCCGTGCCGGCCGCGCCCGGACCGGCCGCGGCCACTGCGCCGTCCGTTCCCGCACCCGCGCCTCGTCGCCCCGGCGAAGGACGCACGATCATGGAAGCTGGCATGGTCGAACGCGAAGGCGGCGATCTGATACTCGACAGTGCATCGCTGCCACGCCAGGCCGATGCCGCGCCGGACAGCAATGCGCCGCCGAAGCCGCCGCTGCCACCGATCTTCCAGTGCACCGACAGCCAGGGCGGTGGCTACCTGCACGAATACGAAGCCGCCCCCGGGCGCTGCGAACTGATGACCGTGCAGGGACTGGGCGGCGCCACGCCGGTCAATGCCGCCGGCTGCGAAGTGGTGCGCGACCGCTGCGAGGAACTGCCGGACGCGCAGCGCTGCAGCAGCTGGCAGCAACGCTTCCGCGACGCACGTGGCCGTGAGCGGTTCGCCTCGCCGGAAAACCGCGACAACGCCCGTGGGGAACGCGAACGGCTGCAGGGCGTGCTGGAGGCCAGCAACTGCCCGGTACCGGGGTGACAGCCACCCGGTAGTGCCGGCCGCTGGCCGGCAATCGCAGGATCTTCAAATGATTCCAGTTTCCGGCCAGCGGCCGGCACTACCCTTTGGAAGATCAGAACCCGTAGCGCAGGAAGCCGCCATCCACCGCGATGCATTCGCCGGTGACATAGCTGGCCGCCGGCAGGCACAGGAAGCCAACGGCTGCGGCCACTTCCTCCGGCTCGCCGATGCGGCGCATCGGCGTGCGGTTGATCACTTCCTCGTAGTAGTCCGGGTCCGACAACGGACCGGACGTGCGCCGCGTGCGGATGTACCAGGGCGCCACCGCGTTGACCCGGATGCCATCCTCCGCCCACTCGACGGCCAGGTTGCGGGTCATCTGGTGCATCGCCGCCTTGGTCATGCCATAGACCACGCCACTGCGCACATGGGTCAGCCCGGACACGCTGCCGACATTGACGATCGACGACGACGCGTGCCGGGCCAGCAGCGGATGCGCGTAGCGCGACAGCTCGAAGGCCGAGAACAGGTTGGTCTCGAAGATCTTGCGCCATTCGTCCTCGGAATATTCCGTGGCCGCCTTGGTGACGTTGCCACCGGCATTGTTGACCAGGATGTGCAGGCCATCGCTGTGATCTTCCACCCAGTCCAGGATCTGCCGACGGTCCTCGTCATCGGAGACATCGGCCGCCAGCGCGTGCACCTGGTGCTGCGGATAGACATCCAGCAGTTCGTCGCGCGCCGTTTCCAGCATGTCGATGTCGCGGCCGACGATCATCAGGTCGGCGCCGAGGCCAGCCAGTTCGTGCGCAATGGCCAGGCCAATACCGGCGCTGGCACCCGTGATCAGGGCCGTCTGGCCGTCCAGGCGCCACCGTTGCTGGGTCATGAGTCCTCCGGGGCCGCGCCCGCTGTGTTTCGATGCCGCAAGGATACGCGCTCACGGCAGCGCTCGGCCGGGGATGCGACACTTGCCATACGCCCACCGCGGAGAGCCGCCATGCGCATCCTGATCCAGTCCACGTCGCTGCTGGCCAGCCTGCTGCTGGCGGCCTGCCAGCGGCCGCCCACGCCGAACCCGGAGAAGCCACCGGTGCCACGAGCGATGTCGCGTGCGATCAACGACCCGCTGGACCGCGCCAAGGACGTGCAGAAAACCGTCGATGATGCCGCTGCGCGTGAGCGCAAGGCCGAAGCCGACGCGACGCAATGACCTGTGGAGTCAGAGACCTTTGTGCTGCCAAGGAATCCGACCCCATGAACGAAAACGCCCGGCCAGAGCCGGGCGTTTTCATTCGGTACCGTTGCCGATCAGAATCCGCAGAAGCAGTACGCCAGCGCCTTCACCGGAGCGCCATTGCCCTTCTCGCGGGCCGCGTTCTCGACGAAGCGCAACTGAGTGTCCACTTCCGGCATCGTGCGTGCCAGCATCATCCGCGCCATCCCCGAATCGGACAGCATCCAGGCACCGGCGCGGCTGCCGGCGAAACCGCTGACGAACTGTGCGAACGGCGTGGCTGCCTTCTCGATGTAGCGCACGCGATAGGCATCGGCCTTGCCCAGCTTGGCGCGGCTGGCCGCATCGGCCACCGCGTCCTTCAGGCCACCGAAGGCGTCGACCAGGCCGCGTTCCTTGGCCTGTGCACCGCTCCACACGCGGCCACGGGCGACCTCGTCCACGGCCTCGACCGGCTTCTTGCGGGCGTCGGCGACACGGCCGGTGAAGTCCGCGTAGCCCTTGTTGATCACCGTCTGGATGACCTGGCCGACGGCCGGGTCCATCGGGCGGGTGACATCGAAGGCGCCGGCGAAGCGGGTGGTGCCGACACCGTCGGTGTGCACGCCGATCTTGTCCAGCGCGCGGCTGAAGTTCGGCACCATGCCGAAGATGCCGATCGAACCGGTGATGGTCGACGGATCAGCATAGATGCGATCGGCGTTCATGCTGATCCAGTAGCCACCGGAAGCGGCCAGATCCCCCATCGACACCACGACCGGCTTGCCAGCAGCCTGCAGGGCTACCACTTCACGACGGATCTGCTCGGAGGCGAACACTTCACCGCCCGGCGAATCCACCCGCAGCACCACCGACTTCACGTTGTCGTCGTCGCGCGCGGCACGCAGCAGCGCCGAGGTCGACTCGCCACCGATGCGGCCGGCCGGCAGGTCACCGCCACTGATTTCGCCGGCGGCCACCACCACGGCCACCTGCGGACGCGAGTCCACCGGGTTGCGGCGCGCGTCGAGCAGGGCCAGGTAGCGGCCGAAGTCAACGTTGCGGAAACCACCGTCGGCATCCTCGTCGGCCACGCCGCGCTCGATCATCAGATCCTCGAATTCCTCGCGGGTCTTCAGCGCGGTCACCAGCTTCTGCTGCAGGGCGAACTTGGCCAGGTCACCACCGGCGGCAGCGATGCCTTCCGGCAGGGTGTCGATGCCGGCGGCCAGCTGTGCCGGATCCAGGCGGCGGGCCTTGGCGATGTCGCCCAGGTAGCGCTGCCACACGTCGTTCATCCAGAACAGGTCGGCTTCCTTGGAGGCCGGCGACGCCGCGTCGAGCACGTACGGCTCGGCCGCGGACTTGTACTCGCCCACCTTGAACAGGTGCACGTCCACGCCCAGCTTGTCCTGCAGGCCGGTGCGGAAGTACTGGCGGTAGCGGCCGAGGCCTTCGAGCACGACCGAACCCATCGGGTCCAGGTAGACCTCGTCGGCCTGCGCGGCCAGCAGGTACTGCGACTGGCCCATGCTCTCGCTGTAGGCCACCAGCTGCTTGCCGGAGGCGCGCAGGTCCTGCAGCGCGGCGGCCACCTCACGCAGCGAGGCGAAACCGGACGGCTGCAGCTTGTCCAGCTCCAGCACCACGCGTTCGATCTTCTTGTCTTCCTTGGCCGACTCGATCACCCGCAGCAGATCGCGCAGCTGGATCTCCTCGGCGCCGTTGTCACCCACCGCCTTGGCCAGCGCGCGGCTCACCGGGTCGGCGCTGAACTGCTCGACCAGGCGGCCTTCCGGCGCGATCACGAGCGTCGTGCGGTCCTGCAGCGACTTGCTGGCACCGGCACCCATGCCGGCGGCGATGACGAACATCACCAGCAGCAGGAACAGCAGGCCGAAGAACACCAGGTTGAGGATCAACCGGCGGGTGAAGTTCATGACGTCCCACAGCCCGATGAAGAAACTGGCGACGGGGTTGCGACGCGCCGGGGGCAGCGGGGGCACGGGTTGATTCATGGAACGCTCCGGATGGCTTCTTGCCGTGGTACCAGCATAGCCGGTGCCGCGTGATGCAGCATCGGACACAAGTCAGGGGATCGCCCGTCACGGGTGAACGTGGCGGGCGGGAAGATCAGGACAGCGCGGATTGCCCGATGCGCTGGCTGCTGCGGCGCAGGCGCCAGCCCATCAGGATGGCAGCGGCGGTCAGGCCGACGATCAGGCCGATCCACATGCCCTGCGGGCCCATGCCCAGCCCCAGGCCGAGCCCGGCGCCGAGCGGCATGCCCAGGCCCCAGTACGCGAACATGGCGATGAACATCGGCACGCGGGTGTCCTTCAGGCCGCGCAGCGCGCCGGCCGACAGCACCTGGATGCCGTCCGGGAACTGGAAGGTGGCCGCGTACAGCAGCAGGGTCGAGGCCAGGCCGGCCACCGCCAGGTCGTTGGTGTACACACCGACGATGGCATCGTGGCCGAACAGCAGCACCGCCGCCGACAACGTCTGCGTGCCCATGATGATCGCGTAACCGGCCCAGGCCGCACGCCGCACGCCGAAGCCGTCACCACGGCCGACCGCATGGCCGACGCGCACGGTGGTGGCCTCGGCCACGCCCATCGGGATCATGAAGCACAGCTGCGCGACATTGATCGCGATCTGGTGCGCAGCGGCTTCGTTGGCACCAAGGCGGCCGATCAGCAGCGCGGTGACGATGAACAGGCCGCCCTCCATCAGCACGGTGATGCCGATCGGCAGGCCGGTGCGCAGCAAGTCCCAGATCGCCTTCCAGCGCGGCCCTTCGAAATGCGAGAACAGCTGCAGATGGGCGAAGCGCCTGGTGAACCACAGGTAGGTGGCGAAGGCGATCGCCTGCAGCCACATCATCACCGCCGAGGCGATGCCCAGGCCTTCGGCGCCCATTTCCGGGAAGCCGAGCTTGCCGTTGGCCAGCACATAGCCCATCGGTGCCAGCACCAGCAGGCCACCGAAGCCGAGCAGCATCGTCGGCAGCGTCCAGTGCATGCCTTCACTGAGATAGCGCATGCAGAAGTACAGGGTCAGCGCAGGTCCGCCCCAGCGCACCGCATGCAGGAACGCGGTCGCCCCCGGCACGATGTCCGGCGCGATGCCGAACGACGGCAGCAGCGGCGGCACCACGGTGAGGAAGGTGAACATGATCAGGCCCAGCCCCAAGGCCAGCCACAGTGCCTGGCGGAACAGCGGGCCGATCTCGCGCTCGCGGCCGGCGCCATGCAGCTGCGACACCGAGGCGGTGAGCGAGATCAGGGTACCGATCGGAATCAGCATCGGCAGCCACAGCAGCGCCGTACCGATGGTGACGGCGGCCAGTGTGGCCGTGGCGTGGTGGCCGGCAATCACGTTGTCGACGAAGGAGATCAGACCGGTGGACACATGGCCCAGCACAAGCGGCAGGGCGAGCAGACCGGTGGCGCCGACTTCCTTGCTGAAGCGCGGCGTGGAGGTTGCAGTAGACATAAGGTGCTTGACGCGAACTGCGGTTGCGCGCGAAGGGCACAGGCACCGGGTTGCGGGCGCCCATCTTACGCGGGCGGCGCGTGCATTCCCATGACATGGCGTGAATGCTGGGTTTCAGCCGCCCCACACAAAAAGGGGACGGAGGGGATTAAGTCGTTTCAGGCCCGCTAGTGCCGGATGCGACTTAATCCCCTCCGTCCCCTTTTTTACTGGCCGGCCTGGCGCTTGAGCCAGCTGTCGCGCTCGGCGGCGGGCACGGCGAGGAAAGCGCTGCGCACTGCGTCGCGTTCCTGCGGTGGCGTTCGCTGCGCGACCAGAGTCAGCTGGGCCAGCTGCGCCGGGCTGAGCTGGCGCAGTACGGCCAGCGCGGTCTCGCGCTGTTCCGGCGGCACGAAGCCGAACAAGCCATGCAGCTTGGGGAATTCCAGGCCCAGTTGCGGGCCCAGCCGCCACCCGTCGCGGAACGCCTGGTCCTGGTCGCGGAACTGTTGGCGCAGGCGCTGCTGCTGGTCCGCAGGCAGCGCATTGAATCGCGCAGCCGCTTGGCGGATGCGCTCGCGCTCTCCTTCCGGCAGCGCCCGCCAGGCGGCGTAGTCGGCGCGGCGCTGGCGCTGCTGCTGCGCATCGAGCTGGGCGAAGCCAGAGGGTGCTGCCGTCGACGGTGCTGGCGAAGCCACCGGCGTGGCCGGCGACGTCGGTGGCGGCAACGGCACGTTCAACGATTGCGGCGCGGCAGACAGCGACAACGGCAGGGCCAGCAGCAGGCTGGCGAACACGGACTTATTCATCGGCAGCAGCGGTTTCCAGCGTGGCACTGGCCGGCTCCGGCCGGCTCGGCCTGGATTGCGATTCATCCACCGGCAGCGGGCCGCCCGCGGCAGTCCACGCGTACAGGTCGGCATCGGCAACCAGCGGGTAGTCACGATCGGCCAGCATCGCTGCGTCGTCCGTGGCCTGGGCCGTGGTCGCATCCGGCGTGGCGTTGACCTTGCTGGGTGGCAGGGCTTCCACCGTCACCGGACCGGCCTCGCCCACCACCCCCTCCGGCAGCGGTGCATCACTGCCGAAGGAATGCCCCTGCCAGTGGCGCCAGCCCAGCGCTGCGGCCAACAGTATCGCCACGGTCGCCAGCAGGATCAGCGGACCGCGCCAACGTGGCTTGGCGTTCGTGCGACGGCGCTTGCCATTGGCGGCCGCCCGCTCATCGCGCTGCGGTGCGCGCCAGCTCGGGGTCGGGGCTTCATTGTGGGCGGTCGCGGCGGCGGGTTGCTGCAGCTGCTGCAGGCGCGCGGCCGGCAACTCACGGATACGCGCCTGCACCTGTTCGGCCAACTGGCGCCAGGCCGAGGCATCCGGCTGGCCGTGGGCATCACGTGGGCAGGCGTCGGCCAGCAGGTGCTGGTAGCCCGCCTCGTCCTGGTCGAGCACGCGCATGGCGATGCCCTCGTCCAGGCTGCCCCCCACCCGCAGCAGCAGCGCAAGGCGCGGCAGCGGCGGCATCGCGCCCAGCACGGCCAACGGCGGCAGCCACTGCCCGCCCACAGGCTCGCGCAGCGCCTGGCGCTGGCCCAGAAGGGTCCAGAAGCGGGTCGGCCACTGCGCCATCGGCAGGTCGCTGGCCACTGCGGCAAAGGCGCGCATCACCGCCACCAGGGTCTGCTCGGCACGCGCGGCATCGCCGCACTGCAGTTCAGCGACCACCAGGGCACGGCGCTCGACGCCACGCAGGAACGCCGACAGCGCGCCGGCCGCGGTCGAGGAAACAGGGGCGGGCACAGCCGTCATCGGTCACTCCAAAGGTCTGCCGGCATGATAGCGGCAGGCCATCGACGCCCGTAGGACTTGCGCCCACAGGCACTTCGTGCTGCAGGTTGTGCACAGCACCACGCCCCCTCCGGCGAAAACTGTGGCTTCGGGCTGAATTCACTCTGTTTCAGCATTGTTTCACACTTAAGATATTGATTTTATTGTCTTTTGTCGTGTGGCGATTTTTTGACCAACCCAAGCGTGAGGCCGTCGCCATCGGCCTTCTACGTTTCCGACGGCCGTTAACGCACAACGTTATCCACAGAACATGTGGATAAGACTGAATCTCCAATGGACACCGATATTTAGGTGACATTTATGATTCAACGGGCGCCGCCCCGCCGCTCCCGCTGCTGCCGCTCGCGCGCGCATGGCCCGTTACACTGGCCCGATGCTTTCACCGATTCCGACCCTGCAGGTCGCCCTGCCTGTCCCCCTGCCCCGCCTGTTCGACTACCTGTCGCCGGAGGGCGATGCACCGGCGGTCGCGGTCGGCTGCCGCCTGAAGGTGCCGTTCGGCAACCGGGAGCTGGTCGGTGTGGTGGTGGGGCACGGCCAGACCGACGACGGCCAGGGACTGCGCCAGGCCCTGGCCTGGTGCGACCCGCAGCCGCTGCTGCAGGGGGAGCTGTGGCAGAGCCTGCAATGGCTGGCGCGCTACACCCATGCGCCACTGGGCGAGGTGCTGAGCACCGCCCTGCCCGGCCCGCTGCGCCATGGCGAGGTCCTGCCCGACACACACCACTGGGGTTGGCAGCTGACCACCGAAGGCCACGCCCAGCGTGAAAAGCTGCGCGCCGGCAGCCGTCCACGGCAACTGGCCGAGCTGCTGGCCGAAGCCATCGTGGATGAGGACGTGCTGGGCGAACGCATGCAGGACTGGCGCACCGCCGCGCGCAGCCTGGCCAAGCGCGGGCTGGCCGAGCGGGTTGCGCTGAGCGTGGCCCCCCAACACGCGCAGCCACTGCCCGGTCCCACGCTCAACCCGGACCAGGCCGAGGCGGTGGCCGCGATCACTGCCGCCGACGGCTTCCAGCCGTTCCTGCTGGATGGCGTGACCGGCAGCGGCAAGACCGAGGTCTACCTGCAGGCGATCATCCATTGCCTGGCGCAGGGCAGGCAGGCGCTGGTGCTGGTGCCGGAAATCGGCCTGACCCCGCAGACCCTGGCACGCTTCCGTGGCCGCCTCGGCATCGCCGTGCATGCGCTGCACTCGGGGTTGAACGACAACGAGCGCGCGCGCGTCTGGGCAGCGGCCTCACGCGGCGAAGCGCGCGTCATCGTCGGCACCCGCTCAGCGGTGTTCACGCCGCTGCCCCAGGCCGGCCTGCTGATCGTCGACGAGGAACACGACGGCAGCTACAAGCAGCAGGACGGCATCCGTTACCACGCGCGCGATTTCGCCCTGGTCCGGGCCAAGTGGCTGGGCGTTCCGGTGTTGCTGGGCAGTGCCACGCCCTCGCTGGAAACCCTGCACAACGCCTACGCCGGGCGTTACACCCACCTGCGCCTGAAACAGCGCGCCGGCGATGCGCGGCCACCGCGCGTGCGCATCCTCGATGTACGCAAGCGCCCGCTGCATGACGGCCTCTCGGCCGATGTGCTGGCCGGCATCGGGGAGCATCTGCAGCGTGGCCAGCAGGTGCTGGTGTTCAAGAACCGCCGCGGCTACGCACCGGTGCTGCTGTGCCACGACTGCGGCTGGACCGCGCCATGCCAGCGCTGCGATGCGCCGATGACCGTGCATGGTGGCGGTCGTCGCCTGCAGTGCCACCACTGCGGCGCGCGGCAACCGGCGCCGCTGGCATGTCCGGCCTGCGGCAGCCTGGCACTGCAACCGCAGGGCATCGGTACCGAACGCCTGGAAGAACATCTCACTGCGGCCTTCGCCGACTTCCCGGTGGTGCGCATCGACCGCGGCACCACCTCACGGCGCGACGCGCTGGAACAGCAGCTGGCGAAACTGGGCGACCAGCCCGGCATCCTGGTCGGCACGCAGATCCTGGCCAAGGGCCACGACCTGCCCAAGCTGACCCTGGTGGTGGTGGTGGGTATCGATGAGGGCCTGTTCTCGGCCGACTTCCGCGCCAGCGAAAAACTGGCGCAGCAGCTGATCCAGGTGGCCGGTCGCGCGGGACGTGCGCGCGACCCGGGCGAGGTCTGGCTGCAGACCCATCACCCCGGGCACCCGCTGCTGGAAACCCTGGTGAGCGGTGGCTACCATCCGTTCGCGCAAGCCGAGTTGAACCAGCGCCAGGCGGCCGGATTCCCGCCCTTCGCGCATCTGGCGCTGATGCGCGCCGAAGCGCAGCAGGTGGAGCATGCCAATGCATTCCTGCTGGCAGCCCGGCACCTGCTGGGCGAACAGAACGTGGTCGAGGCCTACGGGCCGATGCCGGCGCCGATGCCGCGGCGGGCCGGTTACCAGCGCACGCAGCTGCTGCTGTCTGCCCTGCAGCGGCCGCCGCTGCATGGCGTGCTTTCGCAACTGGTTCCGCAGCTGTACGCGCTGCCGGAAGCACGCAAGGTGCGCTGGTCGCTGGATGTGGATCCAACGGATCTTTATTGAGGGGTCAGAGCCCACCCGTCGGGTGGGATCCGACCCCGATGCCCTGGGGTCGGATCCCTTTTCGCAGAAAAGGGCTCTGACCCCGGACGCCTTCGCTTACGTCAGCGGCGACATCACGCCGCGCTGGTAGGCCGGTCGCTCACGCAGGCGCGCATACCACTCGGCCAGGTGCGGCAGGTCCGGGCGCTGGATCGGCAGTTCATACCAGGCGTACACCAGCGAGCCGAGCGGAATGTCGCCCATGGCGAACGTCCCGCCCGACAGCCATGGCTGCGTGGCCAGGGTGGCATCGGCCATCGCCAGGTAGTCACCGGCACGGACGATGGCCGCGCTGATGCGCGCTTCGTCACGGTCGGCCGGCGCGGTGCGCATGATGCCCCAGACCAGGTCGCTGTACAGCGGCGCCATCCGCGAGGTGCTCCAGTCCATCCACTTTTCGGCCTGCGCGCGCTCCATCGGGTCCTCGGCGTACAGCGTGCCCAGCGCATAGCGCGCGCTCAGGTAACGCACGATGGTGTTCGATTCCCACAGCGGCAGGCCGTGGTCCTCGATCACCGGCACCAGGCCGTTGGGATTCATCGCCTGGTACTCCGGCGTCTGCGTGCCGCCATGGCTGCCGCCGACTTCGATGGATTCGTACGGCAGGCCGATCTCCTCGGCACACCACAGCACCTTGCGGACGTTGCTGGAATTGCGGCGGCCCCAGATCTTCAACATGCGGGTTTTCCTTGCTGGCAATGCGAGCGGCAACGATACGCCTGATTGGAGTGGAGATGTGCGTGCCGGATGCGGGATCGGGCGCCTGCGCGCTGCCGGCCGGCGGCCGGCACTACCGGTTCTTTTTTGGCAGCGCGCGCACGTAGGACGACTTGCCGTCCTTCTTCAGCTCGAACAGGCCGATCGCCGCCAGCAGATCGCTGAGTTTGCCGTAGCCATAGTTGCGCGGATCGAACGAGGCCTGGTTGCCGATCTGGCTGCCGACCGGCCCCAGGTGCGACCAGCCATCCTCGCCCTCGGCCGAGGACACCGCGCGGCGCAGCATTTTCACCAGCCGGGTGTCGCTGCGCATCTCCGCCCCGCTCTTGCGCGGGCGTGCATCATCATTGGCGACGGGCTCGTTCGATGCCTGTTCGCTCGATGCCTGCTCGGCATCCGGCACGCTGGCGTGGGTCTGGCCCAGCGCTTCCAGGTAGGTGAACTTCGAGCACGCGTTGACGAACGGTTCCGGCGTCTTCTTTTCGCCGAAGCCATACACCTTCACGCCGTCGGTCAGCAGGCGCATCACCATCGGGGTGAAATCGGCATCGCTCGACACGATGGCGAAGCCATCAAGGTTGCGCGCGTACAGCAGGTCCATGGCATCGATCACCATCGCCATGTCCGACGCATTCTTGCCCTTGCTGTAGGCGAACTGCTGGATCGGGCGGATCGCGTATTCGTGCAGCACCGCTTCCCAGCCCTTCAACCGCGGGCTCTTCCAGTTGCCGTAGGCACGGCGCACGTTGGCCACGCCATAGCGGGCGACTTCGGCCAGGACCTCGTCGATCTTCGAGGCCGGCGCATTGTCGGCATCGATCAACAGGGCGATGCGCTTTTCCGGTTCGCTCATGGATTCCTCGCGGGCGGTTGCCTGAACCCGAGTATCGCCGATCCACCCAGGCGCTGACGTGACAGGTGGCCGCCGTGCGAAGATGCCAGGCGCTTCCCCCAATGCCCCCACTGGAGTGAGTCGATGAGTCGCGAGCGCGTTCCCCACCTGGTCGTTGTCGGCGGCGGTTTTGCCGGTCTCTGGGCCACCCGTGCCCTGGCCCGCGAGCGCATACGCATCACCCTGGTCGACCGCCGCAACCATCACCTGTTCCAGCCGCTGCTGTACCAGGTGGCCACCGCCGGCCTGTCCGCGCCGGATATCGCCGCACCGCTGCGCCACATCCTCGGCCACCAGCGCAACGTGGAAGTCCGCCTCGGCGAAGTGGTCGCCATCGACAAGCAGGCACGGCAGATCGGCATGGCCGATGGCAGCACGCTGGACTACGACAGCCTGCTGCTGGCCACCGGCGCTACCCACGCCTACTTCGGCAACGACCAGTGGGCCGATGATGCCCCTGGCCTGAAAACGCTGGACGATGCCATTGCACTGCGCCGCAAGCTGCTGCTGGCGTTCGAGCGTGCCGAGGCCGAACCGGACCCGGCCAGGAAGGCGGCGTGGCTGAGTTTCGCCATCGTCGGTGGTGGCCCCACCGGCGTCGAACTGGCCGGCACGCTGGCCGAGATCGCGCGCCACACGCTGCGCAACGAATTCCGCCACATCGATCCGGCCAGCGCCAAGGTGCGCTTGGTCGAGGCTGGGCCGCGCGTGCTGTCCTCGTTCCCGGAAGTGCTTTCGCTGAAGGCGCGCCGCCAGCTGGAAAAGCTGGGCGTGGAAGTGCTGACCGGTACCCCGGTGAGCGACATCGACAGCCAGGGCTTCAAGCTCGGTGAGCAGTTCGTGCCGGCCCGCACCGTGGTCTGGGCCGCCGGCGTGGCCGCTTCACCACTGGCGCGCACGCTGGACGTGCCGCTGGACCGCGCCGGCCGCGTGCAGGTGCAGCCGGACCTGACCCTGCCCGATCACCCGGAGCTGTTCGTGGCCGGCGACCTGGCCGCACTGAGCCAGGCCGACGGCAAGCCGGTTCCCGGCGTGGCGCCCGCGGCCAAGCAGATGGGCAAGTACGTGGCCGAGGTGGTCCGCGCGCGCCTGCATGGCAAGGCGGCACCGGGGCCGTTCAAGTACGCCGACTACGGCAACCTGGCCACCATTGGCCGCATGGCCGCGATCGTGCACCTGGGCCGGCTGCAGCTCTCCGGCGTGCTGGCCTGGTGGTTCTGGCTGGCCGCGCACGTGTTCTTCCTGATCGGCTTCCGCAACCGCATCGTGGTGCTGCTGAACTGGGCGGTCGCGTACTGGAGCTACCAACGCAGCGCGCGCATCATCTTCGGTGATGATCAGGACGACCGGCGGCCGAGGCGGTAAGGCCGCACGCAACAGGGGTCGGATCCCTTTCCGTGGGAAAGGGCTCTGACCCCGTCAACAAACATGGAGCGCCATCCACGCATGGCGTGGATCTACTTCCGGCAGAAGTCCTCCTTCCTCGCGGTGTCCGCAATCTGCGCGGTACTCCAATGCCGGGTGATCCAGATCGCCAACGCGGTGCTGCTGAGATGCCAGCGCAGCATGCCGCGCCGAGGTTGCCGCCACAGGTGGCGCCGGGCAATCCAGAAGGCCTCCCGCTCCACTTCAGGCACCTTGTTCTTCATCCCGTCCTTGTCGAAGAACTGGGCGGTGAAGCGCCAGGGGTTCATCGGCTGGTATCCCGCCCGTGGCTCACCGCTGCACGCAGCCACGCCACTGGGCGCGCGGTCGGCCGGCTTCGGCCGACCGTCCACCAATGCCAGCCCGAGCAGATACAGCAGGCCAGGCAGCAGCGCGATGCCGGCGACCAGCACGACGACGGAGATCCATGCGTTGCCGGCGGCACGCATCGCTCAGTGCGCCTTCGGTTTCGGGTACCACAGTGCGTTGACGATGACCCAGCGCTGGTCGAAACGCCCCATGTGGAAGTAGTCGACGAACCACGGGGTTTCCAGCCGCACCGAGGCCGCGTTGCCGGTCACGTCCAGCACCGTGCAGCGGCGATCCCATTGATCCTTCGGGGTCTTCAGCGCGCCCTGTTTCGTCAGCGAGACCAGCTCTTCCTTCGACATCCGGCGCAGGCCCAGGCGCTCGTCGGGTGTATCGCCGAGGACCGCGCGCTTGGCCAGGTCCGGGTGCAGCGAACGGGCGACGCGCTGCGGATCGGCCTCCAGCTGGCCATCGACGTAGTCGTGGCAGGTGGCTTCGACGGCCGCGATCGTGGCGGGGTCGGCGGCAGGGCTCGTTGCTGCGGAGAGAGCGAACAGCAGGGCGATCGTGGACATCCGGGTCTCCAGCTCTGGGCGCGGGGCGATCATCGCATGGACCGGGTAGCCCATCCACGCAGGGCGTGGATCTACTGTAGAGCCGAGCCCGTGCTCGGCCATGCCAGCAGCAGCCGAGCATGGGCTCGGCTCTACAGAAGCGTCTGCAGCCAGGCCAGCTTGCGTTCGCGGGGCTGCTGCTTGAGTTGCCACTCGGCCCGCGAGGCGGCGGCCCGGTCCGGGTATTCGCGCACGGCCAGCACGCGCAGCGGCGGCCGGGCCCGGGTGTAGCGCGCGCCCTTGCCGGCCTGATGGGCGGCGAAACGCGCCTCCACATCGGTGCTGATGCCGGCGTAATAGCTGCCATCGCGGCATTCGAGCAGGTACAGGAACCACGGGCGGAGGGATGGGGCCATGCCTGGATTATGCCGTGCTGCACTGCAGCGGATATACTGGCGACCGAATGCAGGAGAGAGGCGCCGCGCTGGCGCCCGCCGAAGGCGCAGGCTCCCATGATCGCTCAGGCCGGTGGGCTGGAATCCCACCAACCATGCATTCGACTCGCCGAGCTGGAGAGAGGTCACCGGGCACGCCCGGGACGATCCGCCGAAGGGGCACGCGGCCCATGCCGCTGAACTCTCAGGCAAAAGGACAGCGGGAGCGGCACCGGTCATCGTCATCCCGTCATTGCGCAGGCAGTGGCGGTGTAGGCGCATGGCCGGCCCCACCGCGCCCGGAGCCTGTCCCATGCTGCTGTCCATCATCTACCTGATTGCCATTTCCGCCGAAGCCATGACCGGCGCACTGTCCGCCGGCCGCCGACGCATGGACCTGTTCGGTGTGGTCATGATCGCCTGTGTCACCGCCCTCGGCGGCGGCTCGCTGCGCGACATCCTGCTCGGCCACTACCCGCTGGGCTGGGTGAAGCACCCCGAGTACCTGGGCTTCACCGTGTGCGCGGCGCTGATCGCCACCTGGGTGGCGCGCTGGATGCATCACTTCCGCCGCACCTTCCTGGTGCTCGACGGGCTGGGCCTGATCGCCTTCACCCTGATCGGCTGCTCGATCGCGCGCGAAGCCGGCCATGCGATGCCGATCGTGCTGATCGCCGGCATGCTGACCGGCGCGTTCGGCGGGGTGCTGCGCGACATCCTCTGCAACGAGGTGCCACTCATCTTCCAGAAGGAGCTGTACGCGATCATCGCGCTGCTGACCGGCGCGGCCTATCTGTTGCTGCTGCACTGGGGCGTGGCCGATGCCACCGCGATCCTGTGCTGCCTCGGCGGCGGCTTCGCGTTGCGCCTGCTGGCGATCCACTACCGCTGGGAAATGCCGAAGTTCGTGTACCACGACGAAGTGCATTGAGCCTCTTCGTAAAGTCGAGCCATGCTCGACTGCTCTTTGCAGGAAACCAACGCGCTTCGCGCGCAGGTCGGGCATGGCTCGACGCTACAGGAAGCGGTATCACCACCCCGGCGATGTACCTGGCGCTGTCGCTCATGCGCAGCGCCAGGCGCATCGCCGGTGCAGATGGGCCGGCCTCCAACTCCGACCGGCCCTGATCGCGGCCGCACCCCCGCAGGCGCTGGCCGCCATCCACACACGTGCCGCACTCAGGCGGCTTCGATCAGGCTGCTTCGGACACCTTCACGTCGCGACGGACGCGCACGGCCGCAGCCAGACGCTCCAGCACCGTCACGGTGGTGTCCCAGTCGATGCAGCCATCGGTGATGCTCTGCCCGTAAACCAGCGGCTGGCCTTCCACCAGTTCCTGGCGGCCACCGACCAGATGGCTCTCGATCATCACGCCAACGATGCGCTGTTCGCCGTCTTCCAGCTGAACAGCAATGTCTTCGATCACCTTCGGCTGGTTCTCGGGGTTTTTCAGGCTGTTGGCGTGGCTGGCGTCGATCATCAGGCGCGTCGGCAGCTTGGCCTTGGCCAGCACCTGGCAGGCGTCGGCGACGCTGCCGGCGTCGTAGTTCGGCTGCTTGCCGCCACGCAGGATCACATGGCAATCCGGATTGCCGGTGGTCGACACGATGGCGGTGCCGCCCTGCTTGGTGACCGACAGGAAGTGATGCGGATTGGACGCCGCACCCACCGCGTCAGCGGCGATCTTGACGTTGCCATCGGTGCCGTTCTTGAAGCCGACCGGGCACGACAGCCCCGAGGCCAGCTCACGATGCACCTGGCTTTCGGTGGTACGCGCGCCGATCGCGCCCCACGCCACCAGGTCGGCGATGTACTGCGGCGAGATCACATCGAGGAATTCGACACCGGCCGGCAGGCCGAGCTTGTTGATGTCGCGCAGCAGGCCGCGGGCAATGCGCAGGCCCTTGTCGATCCTGAAGCTGCCGTCCAGGTCCGGGTCGTTGATCAGGCCCTTCCAGCCCACCGTGGTGCGCGGCTTCTCGAAGTACACACGCATGACGATTTCCAGTTCGCCGGCCAGCGCGTCGCGCAGCGGCTTCAGGCGCTGGGCGTATTCGATGGCGGCCTTCGGGTCGTGGATCGAGCACGGGCCCACCACCACTGCCAGGCGGTCGCCACGGCCGTGCAGGATCTGGTGCAGGGCCGCGCGCGAGGCGCTGACGGTGTCGGAGGCTTCATCGTCACAGGGCAGCATCGCCAGCAGCTGGGCAGGCGGTGTCAGCGGTTCGATGGTGCGGATACGCAGGTCGTCGGTGTGCGGGGGCATTGCAGGAGATCTCCGGAACGTTGGGGTCCCCAGCGTGGCGGCATGAAAAAAGCCGCCAGGTTCGCTGGCGGCTTTCGGGAATGCGTCTGAAGCTTTCTTCAGGGTGAGCGCAGTCCTTCCTCCGCCAGTGGCTTCGGAAAGTAATACCAGTAAAAGCGGGTGGCGGCTGCGTTCATGGGGTGTATTGATAGCACAGCTTTTGCGCAGTGCAAAATGTTTCATCCGCAACCGGGGGTGCGGTTCAGCGAGGCGCGCGCCAGCGCTGCCCACGCGGCAGCAGCCACGCAAAGCTGCTCATTTGCCATGCACTTCCACGTCCAGCAGCAGGCCTTCGTGGATGTCGGCCCAGCGCTCCAGCACGCGGTCCAGCTCCTGCCTGGCCTCGTCCAGCTGCTCGGGATTGAGCAGGGAACGGGTGGTGTAGAGGTCGGAGACCAACCGCCGCAGGGCCGCCTCCGGGATGGCCACCGACGGCCCTTCCCGCCCCGGCAACTGCAATGCCGGGCTGTCGCCAAGCGGGCCGAACAGCGTGACCTGGAGCGTGCTCTGCATGATCAACTTCCCTGCGGATGGACATGGGCAATGTCCTGTTTACCGCGTCCGGGTGACAGGCGCATGTGCCATGCGCGTCCGGAGACGCTGCTACAAGGCGGCCAGGTCGGCAAGGTGCTGCCCCATCCCATCGTCTGCGCCGACGGCGTTGATGGTGGCGAAGTACTGATGCCAACCGGTGGCGGCAATGCCGGCCACCAGCGCATCGGCGTCCGCGCGGCTTGCACAGCGCCAGACCGCATAGAACTGCTCATCGCTGCCGTGCTGTACGCCCCTGGCAACGCGGCCCATCGCCAGCAGTGTGATGCGGACTGGATCGAACTGCTGCATGCCTGCACCGATACGGGCGAAGAAGGCATTCCGCTGCTCGGGCTGGAGCGTGGTCCAGGCGGGGGTGGCGGTGTAGAGCTCGATGAAGGTGTGCGACATGCTGCTTCTTCCTTGAAGGTTTGGGGGGTTGCCGGCCAGCGGCCGGCACTACCGGAGCGAGCGCATGGCGCGTTTGCGGATGTAGGCATTGGCATCACCAGGGTGCTGCTGTTGCCAGCGCGCGCACAGCGCACGCAGCCACTGCGGCTGTGTCTTGCCGGCATCATTGAGCCAGTTGCCGACCGAGTCCTGCACATAGCGCTCCGGGTCGTCGGCGAGTGCTTCCAGCATCGCCTCTGCAAGTTCCGGCTGCCGCTTGAACAGCGCGACATGTGTGGCCCACACGCCGCGCGGGCGCAGCGCTTCGCAGGCGAAGCGGCGCAGGTACGGCGATCCTTCCTGCGTCCATGGTTGCAGGTACTCCAGCGCCTGCAGTGGTGCGGCAACAATGTCGGCACGCAGCGCCAGCCACGCCCATTCGCGCACGCCGAAGTGCGGGTCGTCAGCCAGTGGCCGCATCGCCTGCAGCTTGGCCGGCAGCGTCGCGTTGGCGTCGCCGCCGATCAGGTAGCAGGCCCAGCCACGCACCGTGTCTGACGTATGCGCCTGCCAGCGCGCAGGCTCCCCCTGTCCGGCTTCGTGCAGCAACCGCGCCGCCAGCGCCATGCGCTGGGTGATGCCCTTGCCTGAGGCGTCGCGCATGCATTGCAGCGATTCCGGCTCAAGGGCAGGCGCCACCACCTGCAGCAGCGCGGTGAAATCCACGGCCAGGCATTCGGCCAGATGGGTGGCAGCAGCGCTGCCACTGTTGAGTGCATGCAGCCTTTGCGCAGGAACGGGCGTGCTCATGCTGCCGATTCCCGCCCACCGTCCGTGTGCTGCCAGACCTTGTGCAGCAGCTGCGACAGCTGCTGCTGTTCACCCGCATCCAGGCCGTCGAACAGGCCGCTGATCCATTGCGTGTGCTGCTCGAACAACGACTCGGCCAAGCGCTTTCCCGGTGCGGTCAATACGATCTGCAGACGGCGGCCATCCCCGTCATCGCTGCGACGCTGCAGCAGGCCTTCACGCTGCAGGCCATCGAGCAGGCCGCTGATGGTGGCACGGGTCACGCCGGCACGCTCGGCCAGCAGGTGCGGCGGCAGCGTGCCACCGGCCCCGTGCAGCAGGAACAGCACGATGAAGCGGCCCTCGCTGAGCCCATGCGGTGCCAGCCGCGCGGCGCAGTCGCGATCGATCGACGAGGACAACGAGAGCAGCTGGAAGCACAGGCGCAGTTGCGCGATGTTGGCGTGGCCGCGTCGCTGCGATTCCTCCAGCAGGGCCTGATGCTTGGCTTCGATCATCTCACGAACACGATATGGTTAGGGGCCTAATCATATCACCGGATAGCCGCCATCTGTAAACCACAGCCGATATCAGGGGAGCTTTCCCAGCAGCAGGCGCGCGATCAGCCCGCCGCCCTCGCGGTGCAGTAGCTGCAGTTCGCCTGCGTGACGCCTGGCCACGTTGGCGGCCATGGCCAGTCCCAGCCCGGTCCCACCGGTAGCGCGACTGCGCGAGCTTTCGCTGCGCTGGAACGGTTGCAGCAGGCGGACACGATCAGCTTCGGCGATGCCCGGCCCGCGATCCATCACATCCAGCTGCACCCCATGTCCCCACACGGCGACATGCAGCTCCACGGCGCCCGCGTAACGCTCGGCGTTGTCGATGAGATTGTCGACCGCGCGCCGGAGCAGCAGCGCGTCGCCATGCCACGGCAGCGTATCCGGGCACTGAAGCGAAATGTCGACCCCGCGCAGCAGCGCCCCTTGCAGGCATTCCTGCAGCAGGGCAGCCAGATCCAGCGAGCGCATCTGCAAGGGCTGCAGCTCGCCGCGTGCATAGTCCAGCACCTGCTCGATCATCGCGTCCATGCGTTCGATGTCCGCCACCATCCGGGCGGCCTGTGGTGCGGGAGCGAACTCGGCGCGCAGGCGCAGGCCGGTCAGGGGCGTGCGCAGGTCATGCGCCACTGCCGCCAGCATATGGGTCATGTCCTGTGCCTGGACCCGCAGGCGTTCGCGACCGGTGCTGATCGCGGCGGCCAGCATCTGCACTTCGCGTGGGCCATCGTCGGGCAATGGCGACTCGGCCTGCAGGTCGACGCGTGCGCTCGCTTCGGCCAGGCGCCGCAGCGGGCGCCCCAACCGGATCGACGCCCACGCCGCCAACGGCGCCAGCAGGATCGCACCGCCCAACAGGGCGAGCATCACCTGGCGGCGCCAGGCCGCCAGGTCACTATGGTCGCTGCCGACCACCCGCCAGCGGCCGTCGGCCTGGCGCATCCCCAGTTCAAACGGCGGCCACTGCATCGCGGTCAGCAGCGCGGCCTGTGATTTCAGCACGCCAGCACGACCGGAGGCGTCCAGTACCGCGCCACCCTCGATGACCTGCACATCGGGCGCCCTGCCCTGCCCCGTCCATGCCAGGCGTACATCCTCGGCCGGCATGCCCATCTGCGCGGCCGCCAGCTGCGCGAGCCAGTCGCTGGCGCTACCTTGGGGAGGCGCGTCCTGCGTCGCCCTGCGCAATCCCAGTGACGCCGGCGCCTGTTCCCCACGCAGTACCTGCATCGCATGGTCCAGCCGCATCGGTGGCGGCGCGGGCCGGGGCATCCAACCCACCACTGCAACGCTGACCAGGGTTGCCAGCAGCAGGCTGGCCAGCGCCAGCATCGCGATCCAGCGTGTGGTCGACCACCGGCTGCTCACAGCACCTGTACCTCAGCGTCGAAGCGATACCCTTCCCCGCGCAGTGTCTGCACGAGGGCTTCTGCCCCGGACGCGGCCTGCCCGAGCTTGCGGCGCAGGCGGCTGATCGCGAGGTCAATGGCACGGTCCACGCTGTCACTGGCTTCTCCGCGACTCAACTGCAGCAGCTGCTCACGCCCCAGCACCCGCCCGGGACGTTCGGCCAGCGCCAGCAACAGGGAAAACTCGCCACGACTCAGCACCAGCTCGGCACCGTCCGGTGCGAACAGGCGACGCTGGTCGGGCAGCAATCGCCAGCCATCAAACCGCAGCTCGCTGGCCACCTGCGTGCGCAGCTTGTCCTGACGGCGCAGCAGTGCGCGTACCCGCGCCAGCAGTTCACGCGGATCAAAGGGTTTGGCCAGGTAGTCGTCCGCGCCCATCTCCAGGCCGATCACGCGGTCCGGTGCAGCCCCCATCGCCGACAGCATCAGGATCGGGATCGCCCTCGCCTGCAGCCTGCGGCAGACCGACAGCCCATCCTCACCGGGCATCATCCAGTCGAGGATGATCAGGTCCGGTCGTTCGGCCTGCAGCAGCACGTCCAGTGCCGCCGCATCCGCCGCCAGGCGTACCTGGTAGCCGTGCAGCAGCAGGTGGTCGGCGATGGCGTCGCGGATGCTGGCATCGTCGTCGACGACGATGACACGGATGGGAGTACTCATTCGGACAGTATCCAGCACCTGTGTATCAGGACGGTATCAACGCCGATATTCCGGCGATACGCCGCCGTGCGCCAATGGTCACCCACGATCACTGCGGAGTCTTCCCTTGCGCCTCTTCCTGTTGCCCCTGTTCGCCGCTCCCTTGCCTGCGCTCGCCTCCAACGCCGCCGCGCACATCCTGCCGATGTGGATGCAGGGCGGTCATCCGGCGGTGGCCGTCTCGCTGGACGGGCGCGCCGAACCGCTGCGCTTCGTGGTCGACAGTGCCGCGGGGGCAACGCTGGTCGATGCCCGCGTCGTGCGGCGCTATGGCCTGGAGGATGCGGATGCAGAGGTATCACAGGCGCAAGGGGCGAGTGCAGCTTCGGCGCGGTTGCAGCGCATGCGCAGCACGTCCTGGCAGCTGGGCAGCTGGCAGCTGCAGGCCCAAGCCATGAACGTCGATCTGTCATCGTTGCCGAAGGATGATGATCCAGCCATCGACGGCTTGATCGGCAACGATCTGACCGGGCGCTGGGACACCCGTTGGGACTTCGGCCGCAATCAACTGGCGCTGTGGACACCCGGCGGATTGAACCTGGAAGGACCGGGTTGCCAGCCCAATGCGCTGCCCGGCCGCACTGGCGGCCTGCGCCAGTTCGGCTTCATCACGCTTGCACTGGGCGCGCCTGCGGTGGACGCCATCGCCGTGGTCGACACCGGTGCCGCACAGACCGTCCTCAACGCCGAAGCCGCCCGCGCACTGGGGCTGCGCACCGACGGCAGCGACGCGCGGGTGCGGGTGCGTGAAAAGGGCACCGAAGGCCTGGGCGGCGGCAAGCAGGCAACCTGGCTGTACACCCTGCCCGGCATGACCGGCGGCGGCTGGCAGCACCCGTCGATGGAGATCCGCATCAGCGAACTGCCGGTGTTCAAGGCGATCGGCCTGGAGGGCCGGCCGGCGCTGATCCTCGGTGCCGATGCAATGCGCGGCGGCCAGGTGGACATCGGTGCCGGCGCGGCGCGGATCTGCCTGCGCCGGCCGCAGGCCAGCTGACATCTGGCGATGACGCCAGCGGCAGCCCGGCGTAGCATCACCGTGCGCCCCACCAGGAGTTCCACGCATGTGCCGTGCCACCCTGATGTTGCTGACGCTGCTCCCGCTGGCGGTACTGGCCGCGCCGCCACCCGTGCCCTCGCCCACTCGCATCGATGCCGAAGCACGGCGGCTGATGCAGGCGGCCCATGCGCGCGGGATGGCGCTGGCGGTGATCGATGACGGCAAGGTGGTGCATGTGGCCGCCTACGGTGAACGCAACGCCGCAGGCGAGCCGCTGCGCACCGACACCGTGATGTATGCCGCATCGCTCACCAAGATGGCCTTCGGCCACCTGGTCGCACAGCTGGCGCAGGACGGGGTGATCGATCTGGATGCCAGCATCGCCACAGCTCTGGACGTGCCGCTGCCAGACTACCCGCCCGAACCGAAGAAGTACGCCGACTACAGCGTGCTGGCGAGTGATGCACGCTGGCGCCGGCTCACGCCCCGAAAGCTGCTGAATCACGCCAGCGGCTTTGCCAACTTCGGCTTTCTGGAACCGGATGGCCGGTTGAAGTTCCACTTCGAGCCCGGCAGCCGCTACGGCTATTCCGGCGAGGGCCTGATCCTGCTGCAGTTCGTGATCGAACGTGGGCGACTGGGCGAGGATGTGGGTGCGTTGATGCAGCAGCGCGTGTTCGATCGCTTCGGCATGGCGCGCACCAGCATGTCGTGGCGCGCGGATTTCGCCGGCAACCTGGCCGATGGCTGGACCGTCGAAGGCAATACAGAGCCGCACGATCAACGCAGCCGTGTGCGGGCGGCAGGATCGATGGATACCACCATCACCGACATGGCCCACTTCGCCGCCGGTTATGTGCGCGGCGATGGGCTGTCTGCGGCAATGCGCAGGGAACTGGTGCGGCCGCAGCTGCCGATCACCACCGCCAGCCAGTTCCCAACGCTGCAGCCGGAGCTGCCCGTTGCGCAGCAGCACCGGGATCTGGCCGCGGGCCTGGGCGTGGTGACCTTCCGTGGCCCCCAGGGTGCAGGCTTCTACAAGGGCGGCCACGACGATGCGGTCGGCAACACCCTGGTGTGCATCGAGCGGCACAAACGCTGCGTGGTGATCCTGGGCAACGATGTACGGGCCGAGGCCACCTTCCCGGCACTGGTGGCGTTCGTGCTGGGTGATACCGGCGTGCCATGG
This sequence comes from Stenotrophomonas sp. CASM110, assembly GCF_049384345.1. Classification (NCBI taxonomy): domain Bacteria; kingdom Pseudomonadati; phylum Pseudomonadota; class Gammaproteobacteria; order Lysobacterales; family Lysobacteraceae; genus Stenotrophomonas; species Stenotrophomonas sp. CASM110. The sequence continues at coordinate 44,018 of NZ_JBMRGI010000021.1, read as the reverse complement.
CAGTGGGAGTACGGCGCGGCGAAGGCCTTCGTCGAATGAAGGCGCGATGATCCCTGGGCGGGGAGTGCGGAGGGATGGGAGCAACCATGCATGGCGTGTGGATCCACCTCACGCGTGGATGCCTGCTCCGCTCAGCGCGCCTGCTCGAAGAACATCAGGTACACCAGCCGGCCATTCTCCGGGCGGTCGCCGAACGCTGGCCCGGCGGTATGCCAGAACCAGGGCCGCAGCAGCACCAGCCGGTTGAAACGCATCGGGATGCGCATGGTCATTTCCCACTGGCTGTCGTCGTTGCTGTCGCGCTCGATGATGTCACGATGCATGTCGCCGCCGTTGGCATAGCCCAATGCGGCCAGCTCCGCTGCATCCAGGGCCATGCGCTCGGTGCCGGTACGGCGGTGGCGGAAGAACTCGGTGCCGCCCTCGCAGTGCTCCGGTGCACTCAGGTAGAGGATGCCCGACCAGTGCGAGTGATCGGCGTGCACCTTGGCGCGGCCGGTGTCACCGGCCAGGGTAAGGCGGAACTTGCCATGCGACTGCAGTGGGTTGACCGGCCGCAGCGGTTCGTTGACCAGCCGCGAGACCGCGCCGGACAGCCCATCCAGTTCCAGCCGCTGCTGCGAATTGCGGCCGGGGAATGCACCCTCCTGCACCGGATAGGTCAGGCCCAGCGCCGCCTGGCGCAGCCCCTGCGCATCGGCAGGAGAAAGGAAGTCGTCGACGACGATGAAGGAGGTAGGCATGGCCACCGAGCGTAGCGTTGCGCTGCTGCGGCGGCAACCGGGCAACGAAAAACCCCGCCTTGCGGCGGGGTTCTTCCTTGCATCGGGAGGGCGTGCCGACCAGGGTCGGCAACGACCGCCGGGGACGTGGACTTAGAAGTCCATGCCGCCCATGCCACCCATGCCGCCCATGCCACCGGCGCCACCCATGGCCGGCTCGTCCTTCTTCGGAGCTTCGGCAACCATGGCTTCGGTGGTGATCATCAGGCCAGCGATCGAGGCGGCGTTCTGCAGCGCCGAACGGGTCACCTTGGTCGGGTCCAGGATGCCGAACTGCAGCATGTCGCCGAACTCGCCGGTGGCGGCGTTGTAACCGAAGCTGCCGGTGCCTTCCTTGACCTTGTTGATGATGACCGACGGCTCGTCACCGGCGTTGGCCACGATCTCGCGCAGCGGGGCTTCCATCGCGCGCAGGGCGATCTGGATGCCGTGGTTCTGGTCTTCGTTGGCGCCCTTCAGGCCGGCCAGCGCGGTGATCGCGCGGACCAGGGCAACGCCGCCGCCCGGAACCACGCCCTCTTCAACGGCCGCACGGGTCGCGTGCAGGGCGTCGTCGACGCGATCCTTCTTTTCCTTCATTTCGATTTCGGTCGAGGCGCCGACCTTGATCACGGCAACACCGCCGGCCAGCTTGGCCACGCGTTCCTGCAGCTTCTCGCGGTCGTAATCCGAGGAGGTGTCCTGGATCTGGGTCTTGATCTGCGCCACGCGTGCATCAACGTTGGCCTTGTCGCCGACGCCGTCGATGATGGTGGTGTTCTCCTTGGAGACCTGCACCTTCTTGGCGCGGCCCAGGTCCTTGATGGTGGCCTTCTCCAGCGACAGGCCGACTTCTTCGGAGATCACGGTGCCGCCGGTCAGCACGGCCATGTCTTCCAGCATCGCCTTGCGACGGTCGCCGAAGCCCGGGGCCTTGACGGCCACGACCTTGACGATGCCACGGATGGTGTTGACCACCAGGGTGGCCAGCGCTTCGCCTTCGACTTCCTCGGCCACGATCAGCAGCGGCTTGCCGGCCTTGGCGACGCCTTCCAGCACCGGCAGCAGGTCACGGACGTTGGAGATCTTCTTGTCGTGCAGCAGGATGAACGGGTCATCCAGGTCAGCGGTCTGCGACTGCTGGTTGTTGATGAAGTACGGCGACAGGTAGCCGCGGTCGAACTGCATGCCCTTGACCACGTCCAGTTCGTTGTCCAGGCCCGAGCCTTCTTCAACGGTGATGACGCCTTCCTTGCCGACTTCCTTCATCGCGTCAGCGATGATCTGGCCGATCGACTCGTCCGAGTTGGCCGAGATGGTACCGACCTGGGCGATCGCCTTGTCGTCGGCGGTCGGCTTGGAGATGTTCTTCAGCTCGGCGACGGCGGCCGAGACGGCCTTGTCGATACCGCGCTTGAGGTCCATCGGGTTCATGCCGGCGGCAACGGCCTTGGCGCCTTCGCGGATCAGGGCCTGGGCCAGCACGGTGGCGGTGGTGGTGCCGTCGCCGGCATCGTCGTTGGTGCGCGAAGCAACTTCCTTCACCATCTGCGCGCCCATGTTCTCGAACTTGTCAGCCAGTTCGATTTCCTTGGCGACGGAGACGCCGTCCTTGGTGATGGTCGGCGCGCCGAAGCTCTTTTCCAGCACGACGTTGCGGCCCTTCGGGCCCAGGGTGGCCTTGACGGCATTGGCGAGAACGTTGACGCCGCGCACCATGCGCGAACGGGCGTCTTCACCGAAACGAATATCCTTGGCAGCCATTGCATTTACCTCATTGGTAGCGCCGGACGATGCCCGGCGGCTGGGAGTTTGGGATCAGGTTGAAACAGGTCGCGCCGGGGCTCAGCCGATGACGGCGAGCACGTCGTCTTCGCGCAGGACCTTGTATTCGACGCCTTCGCTCTTGTACGAGCTGCCGGCGTACTGGCCGTAGATGACCTTGTCGCCGACCTTCAGCGACGGCGCGCGCACGTTGCCGTTGTCCAGCGGCTTGCCGGGGCCGACGGCCACGACCTCACCCTTGGTGGACTTTTCCTTGGCCGAGTCGGGGATGACGATGCCACCGGCGGAGATTTCGTCGGCTTCGATCGGCTTGACCACAACGCGGTCGTGCAGCGGCTTGATGCTCATAGGAGACCTCTTAAGTGATTGATTGGTCTAAAAAAGTCCGGCGATGTTAGCACTCACCCCAGGCGAGTGCCAGAACCGCACGTGAAGAAACCCGACAACGTCGGGAGCAGGGCAGAGATGGAGCCCCGCCGCCCCCTTTCAAGGGCGAAATGAAAAAATTTTTCCGCCCGCGCGCCTCGGCCAAGGCGTCGGTCTTGGACAATTTCGGTGACAAGCGTCGCACTGTCAGATATCTGACGTTCATTTACGACAAAGTGTCACTGGATCGGCCTTAGGCTCGGTCAGGCATTCCCAATCACAAGGAGTAGTCGATGCGATTGCTGTCCCCGCTTGCCGCCGCCTGCCTGCTGGCACTGGCCGCCGCGCCGGCCCAGGCCGAGGTTTTCATCAACGAACTGCACTACGACGACAGCACCGCCGCCGGTGACGTCGGCGAAGCCATCGAAGTGGTCGCCACCGCGGGCGAGGACCTGTCCGGCTACCGCCTCTACCTCTACAACGGCAGCAATCCTTCGGCGGCCGCGGTCTACGCCAACAACCCGGTCCCGGCCGGCACCGCCGCCGGCTGCGGCAGCGCGACCATCGCCGTGGTCAACTACCCGACCAACGGCATCCAGAACGGCCCCAACGACGGCATCGCCCTGGTCGATGCCAGCGGCAAGGTGGTCCAGTTCCTCAGCTACGAGGGCGCCATCACCGCCTCCGGTGGCCCTGCCGCCGGCATGACCAGCCAGAACATCCCGGTGGCCGAGACCAACAGCACGGCCGCGGGCACCTCGCTGCAGCTGACCGGCAGCGGCAGCCAGTACACCCACTTCACCTGGGCCGAGTCGGCCAGGCAGACCTTCGGCAGCTGCAACAACGGCCAGACCTTCAGTGGCGGCGGCACGCCGGGCCCGAACACACCGCCGTCGGTCTCCACCACCACCCCGGCGCAGGGCAGCAGCACCTTCCCGGCCGCCGCCGACCTGGAAGTGGTGTTCAGCGAGACGGTGAACCTGGCCAGTGGCGCCTTCGCCCTGAGCTGCGGCACCTCCGGCAGCGTGCCGTTGACCTTCCCGGCCAGCGGCCGCAGCGTGAAGCTGTCCACCAACACTGCGCTGGTGGCCGGTGAGGCCTGCCGCTTCGACATCCGCGCCGCGCGCATCACCGACCTGCAGGGCGCGCACCCGGCCGCCGACAGCCGCATCGCCTTCACCGTGGCCAGCACCGGCGGCAATCCGGACCCGGGCAACCCGGGCGTGCCGGCCGGCTACTACTCCAAGGTCAACACCAGCAGCCCCAGCCAGCTGCGCTGCTCGCTGCATGCCACCATCAAGGGCCACACCGCCTACCCTTACAGCGGCTCGGGCACCAGTACCTGGACCATTCTGGAAATCGCCGACGAGGATCCGAACAATTCCGGCAGGATCCTCGATGCATATCGCAACCACAGCTACGCCAAGGTGACCGATCGCGCCGGCAGTGGCAGTGGCCTGAAGTACAACCGCGAGCACACCTGGCCGAACTCGCTGGGCTTTGCCACCACCACCGGTGACAAGGGCCTGCCGTACGCGCCGTATACCGACACCCACATGCTGTACCTGACCGACGCGCAGTGGAACGCCGACCGTGGCAACAAGCCGTTCGGCAAGTGCGACGCCAACTGCGGCGAGCGCGCCACCGAGGCCAACAACGGCCAGGGCGGCGGCAGCGGCGGCTATCCGGGCAACTCCAACTGGGTGCGCACGCCGGACGGCAACACCGGCACCTTCGAGGTGTGGGGCAAGCGCAAGGGCGACATGGCGCGTGCGGTGATGTACATGGCGATCCGTTACGAGGGCGGCAAGGATGCGGCCACCGGCCAGTCCGAGCCGGACCTGGAGCTGACCGACGACCGCAGCAAAATCGTCAAGACCAGCAGTTCGCCGGCCTACATGGGCCTGCTGTCCACGCTGATCGACTGGCACCTGTCCGATCCGCCGGATGATGCCGAGCGTGCGCGCAATGACGTGATCTACAGCTTCCAGGGCAACCGCAACCCGTTCATCGACCACCCCGAGTGGGCAACCCCGGCCCTGTTCACCTCGGCCAAGCCGGCCACCTGCCAGCTGGCCAACTGACCGCGCAACGCAGCGGTCCACTGCCGCCGCCGGGCCCTGACCCGGCGGCGGCCCTATACTCGGCGGTCATGTCGACCGTCGATCCCGTCCTGCTGCTGTTGACCACCTGCCCGGACCGGGCCAGTGCCGAGCGCATCGCGCACGCGCTGGTCGGCGAGCGCCTGGCGGCATGCGTGACCCGCCTCGATGGCGCGCAGTCGACCTACCGCTGGCAGGGCGAGGTGACCACCGACGCCGAACTGCAGCTGCTGGTGAAAACCACCGCGAGCCGCGTCGATGACGCAATTGCCCGGATCGTCGCACTGCATCCGTATGAACTCCCGGAGTGCATCGCGGTCGAAACCCGGGCCGGCCTGCCGGCGTATCTGGACTGGATCCGGGCACAGACCCGGGAGGACACTGATTGAAGACTCTGTTTGCGCGCGGCGCCGCCTTGTGCGCCCTGTTGTGGCTCTCGCTGCCGGCCTTCGCGCTGGATGAGAAGGACCTGCTGCCGGTGGACCAGGCGTTCGCGCTGACCGCCAGTGCCCCCGAACGGGGCCAGGTGCAACTGCAGTTCAAGATCGCACCGGGCTATTACCTTTATCGCCACCGCACCAGCGTCAAGGCCGACCCGGCCTTCAATGCCGGCGCGCTGCAGATGCCCAAGGGCGACAAGCACCACGACGATTTCTTCGGCGAAGTCGAGACCTATCGCGAGCGCCTGCAGGCCACCCTGCCCGGCACGCCGTCCGAGGCTGCCGGCACCATCAGCCTGGAAGTGCGTTACCAGGGCTGCGCCGATGCCGGTGTCTGCTACCCGCCGCAGAAGCGCGTGGTGCAGGTCACCCTGCCGGGCGCCGGTGCGGCGGCGGCGGTGCCTGCCGCGCGTGCCGGTGCGGCCAACCCGTTCAACAACCCGCTGGCCGGTGCCGGCAACAGCGGTGGCCTGCGCCTGCCGGGCGCGGCCAACAACAGCCAGGCCCTGCCGCTGCCGTCGGAACAGGCGTTCGGCTTCGATGCCATCGCCAGTGACGGCAACACCCTGCTGCTGCGCTTCAGCCCAGCGCCCGGCTATTACCTGTATCGCGACCGCACCTCGCTGAAGCTGGAAGGCAGCGCCGGCGTGCTGGCCGGCAAGCCGCGCTGGCCGGCCGCGCAATCGCATCGCGACGAGCACTTCGGCGATGTCTCGGTCTACTTCAACCAGGTGGAAGTGCCGCTGCCGCTGCGGCGCACTGTCACTGATGCCGTCGACAGCACCTTGGTGGTGACCTTCCAGGGCTGCCAGACCGATGGCATCTGCTACCCGCCGATGACCCGCCGGGTGAAGCTGTCGATTCCCGCTGGCAAGCTGTCCGCCAGCATTGACCAGGAGCCAGCGCGCAACGAGGTGATCAGCCCGCTGCCCGCCGCCGGCGTGCCACGTGAATCCGCCAACGGCGCACCGTTGCGCCTGCTGCCGACCGTCCCCAACGACGGCATTGCCACTCCCGCCGCCAGCGGCAGTGAGGGTGCGCGCAATGAGTTCGCCGCCGACGCGCGCGATGGCAACGCACTGCGCACGCGCCCACCGGCGACAACCCCGAACCCGGACCGTTCGTTCGTCTGGGTGCTGCTGCTGGCGCTGGCCGGTGGCCTGGTGCTGAACCTGATGCCCTGCGTGCTGCCGATCCTGTCGCTGAAGGTGCTGAGCCTGGCGCAGAGTGGCGAAAGCCCTGAGCGGGCACGCAGCCATGCCCTCTGGTACACGCTGGGCGTGCTGGTCGCGTTCGCGGTGATCGGCGCGCTGATGGTGGGCCTGCGCGCGATCGGCAACGCCGTCGGCATCGGCTTCCAGCTGCAGCACCCGGGCGTGGTGGCGGCGCTGGCCTACATCATGTTCGCGGTGGGCCTGAGCCTGTCCGGCGTGTTTACCCTCGGCGGTGGCATCGGCAACCTCGGCCAGTCGCTGGCCAGCCGCAGCGGGCCGGCCGGCGATTTCTTCACCGGTGCGCTGGCCTGCCTGGTCGGCAGCGCCTGCGTCGGCCCGTTCATGGGCGGGGCGATCGCCTATGCCTTCATTGCCCCGCCGCTGAAGGCGATGACCGTATTCCTGTTCCTCGGCCTGGGCCTGGCGCTGCCGTTCCTGCTGATCGGCTTCGTGCCGGCGCTGGCACGCCGCCTGCCCAAGCCCGGCCCGTGGATGGAAACGCTCAAGCACGTGCTGGCCTTCCCGATGTATGCCACCGCACTGTGGCTGCTGTGGGTGCTGGGCAAACAGCGCGGCGTGGACGGCATGGCACTGGTGCTGGGTGGCCTGCTGCTGTTCGCCTTCGGCCTGTGGCTGTTCGAGCGCAATCGCTGGACCGGCTCGCGTGCGGTGACCCTGCTCGGCGTGCTGCTGGCGATCGGCGCGCTGGTTCCTGCCTGGGGCGTGACCCAGCTGGCACCACCGGCGCGGGCCGCACAGGCCGCCAGCGAGAACGTGGTCGAGTATTCGCCGCAGTTGCTGGACCGCCTGCGTGCGGACAACCGCGTGGTGTTCGTCAACATGACTGCCGACTGGTGCGTGAGCTGCAAGGCCAATGAACGTGCCGTGCTGTCGCGGCCGGAGTTCAAGGAACTGCTCAAGCGCACCAACGCGGTGTACATGCGCGGTGACTACACCAACGTCGACCCGCAGATCACCACGTTCCTTGAAGAGCACAAGGCCGTGGGCGTGCCGCTGTACGTGGTGTACGGCCCGGGTGCGCCGCCGACCGTGCTGCCGACCCTGTTGACCCAGGCGGTGGTCGAGGAAGCGCTGCTGCGCACCGCACGATGAAGTGGCAACGGCCAGCGCTGCTGTGGACAGCGGTGCTGGCCGCCGGCCTCGGCCTGTGGGCCGGGCATCGATTCTCACCCGGCCCGTCTGCACCGGCCGCGCCAACGACGGCTTCCACAGCGACGGCCGTGAAGCCTGCCCTGCAGGTGGGTGATCCCTTGCCGGCGCTGATCCTGCCGGACCTGGCGGAACAACCGCTGGACCTGCGCGCCCGCTTCGCCGGCCGGCCGCTGCTGATCAATGTCTGGGCCAGCTGGTGTGCGCCCTGCGTGGAAGAGATGCCCGAACTGGCCCGCTTCGCCGAAGCCCAGGGCGACAACGGTGTGCAGGTGCTGGGCATTGCGCTGGATGCCCCGGACGACGTGCGCGCTTTCGTGCTGCGGGTACCGGTGGACTACCCGATCGTGGTCGAGACGCCGGGGCCAGGCGATGCCAGCGTGCAACTGGGCAATACGCAGGGCCTGCTGCCCTACAGCGTGCTGTTCGATGCACAGGGGCGGCGGGTGAAGGCAAAGCTGGGGCCGTTCGCCCACGGCGAGATCGACGGCTGGGTGAAGTGAGGGTGTTTTTTGCAGGGCTTGGAGCCCTGCACCCTGCTCAATGCAACGGCAACAGCCAAAGCGGGCTTTCCGTGGGATGGCGGGGCGCTGTGGCTGTGCAGGACACGCCGTAAACCCGTCCGTGGGGGCTCGATGGCGCCATCCATGGCGCCAACGGTCCTGCACAGCCACACCGCCCCACCTTCGACAGATTCCGGCGGCTGTTGGTAGGTGTCGACCTTGGTCGACACATCTGTCAGATATCGATATTCAGAACGGAATCAGACCCCGTGCCGACCAACGGTCGGCACCCACCAAAGCAGAACCTCGTTCCGACAGATCGCAGGAACTGTCGAAGGCGGGGTGGGTCCGGTTGAGGGGGTGTCCGCGGCATGGATGCCGCGGCCAAGGCTACAGGGACGTACTTGCGCCGTCCCCCGCAACCGGACCCGCCCCGCTTCCTCACAGGAAACCCGCTGTTGCTTCGGCTGTTGCTTCTGAGGTTGCCGGCCAGGCCGGCACTACCGCGGGTGCCGGGCGCAGCCCGGCCGGCAACCCCTGCTTGACCGCAGCCGGGGCGCCGCGGAGAATTCCGCGACTAATTCTCATTTGCTGTTGCGCAGGATGCGGGCGGCAGCCTCCCGGGCCCCTCTCCTTCGATGTTCAAGAACGTCCTGTTCCAACTGCATTGGCTGCTGGGCATTACCGCCGGTGCCGTCCTGGCCCTGATGGGCCTCAGCGGCGCCATGCTGTCCTTCGAGGACGAGCTGCTGCGCGCGGCCAATCCTGGCTTCGCTGAGATCGCCGAGCACCATGCGGACGGCCAGCATCCCCTTGCACTCAGCGAACTGGTGCCGTTGCTGCAGGCTGGCAGCGAGCGCCCCCTGCAACGCCTGCGCGTGGATGCCACCGGACAGCGGCCGTCGGTCGCGCGCTTTGCCGGCGGCAAGGAACACTGGGTGTACTTCGATCCGTACAGCGGCGAGCGCTTCAGCGCCCTGCGCGGGCAGGCATTCTTCGACGTCGTCGAGGACCTGCATCGCCACCTCGCTGCCGGTGAGCGCGGCAAGTGGATCACCGGCAGCTGTGCAATCGCGCTGCTGTTCTTCACCCTGTCCGGTCTCTACCTGCGCTGGCCACGACGCTGGTGGCACTGGCGCAGCTGGCTGGCGGTGGAGTGGACGCGCAGCGGCCGAGGCTTCCTGTGGAGCCTGCACTCGGTGGTCGGCACCTGGGTGCTGCTGATCTACCTGATGAGTGCGCTGACCGGCCTGTGGTGGTCGTTCGACTGGTACCGCAACGCGGCCAACACGCTGCTCGGTGTGGCGCCGGCGGCAAAGCACACGGTTGCCGCCGACGCGGCACTGGACGTCCATCGCATCGAGGCCACGCTGTACGCGCTACCCGGCGTGCGCACCGGCTTCATCGACCTGCGCCTGCCGGAGAAGCCGGGGCAGGCGCTGAACGTGCGGGTGATGGCCGGTGATCCGTCGCAGCGCGGCGGCCACCACGACCGTGCGCATGACCTGCTGCAGCTCGATCCGGCCAGCGGCGCGGTTCTCGATGCCCGCCCGTACGCACGCCAGGGCGCGGGCGGACAGCTGGCCACCAGCGTGTTCGCGCTGCATTCGGGCAGCTACTTCGGTGTGCCCGGGCGCGTGGTGGTGATGCTCAGCAGCCTGGGCATGAGCCTGTTCTTCATCACCGGCTGGATGCTGTACCTGGACCGCCGCCGCAGCCAGCGTGCAGCGCGAGGGCTGCGCCGCGCGCTGCCGGCCACGACCACCGATGGCCGTGGTCCGCCGTGGCTGGTGGTGCATGCCAGCCAGAGCGGACTGGGCGAACAACTGGCGTGGCGTGCGGCCGCGCAGCTGCAGGCGTCCGGTCATGCGGTGCAGGTGCTATCGCTGGCCCGCGTCGGTGCCGCGACGCTGCAGGCCACCTCCCAGGCGCTGCTCGTGCTGAGCACGTTCGGCGACGGCGAGCCACCGGATGCCACGCGCCGCGCGGCGCGGCTGCTGCTCGCACAACGCCTGGACCTGTCGCGCCTGCAGTTCGGCCTGCTCGCGCTGGGCGACCGCCAGTACCCGCATTACTGCGGCTTCGGCCGCCAGTTCGATGGCTGGCTGATCGGCAACGGCGCGCGCCCGCTGTTCGAGCGCATCGATGTCGATGCCGCTTCGGTGCCGGCATTGCGCCAATGGCAGCAGCAGCTGGGTACGCTCACCGGCATCGTCACCGATGACAGCGTGCTGCCTGCGGCTACGCAGATGCATGAGTGGCGCCTGCTCGGCCGCGACCACCTCAACCCGGGCAGCGTCGGCGGAGCCATCTGGCGTATCCGTCTTGCCGCACCGGCCGACGTGCAGTGGCAGGCGGGTGACATCCTGCACATCGCACCCCGCCACAACGCGCGGCATGCCGGTGCCGTGCTGAAGGGACACGGTCTGGATCCGCTGCAGCCCCTGCTGGTCGATGGCCATCCGCGCACGCTGCTGGCGCTGGCCAGTGAACGCGAGCTGCCCGAGGCCGATGCCGCGCTGGCGGTGCAGGATGCCTGCCTGTGGCTGGCCGGGCTGCCGCTGCTGCCCAGCCGCGAGTATTCGATCGCCTCCTGCACGGATGATGGCGTGGTGGAGCTGGTGGTGCGGCTGGTGCATGACGCCTCCGGTCGCGCCGGGTTGGGCTCGGGCTGGCTGTCGTTGCATGCACCGATCGGTTCCGGCATCGTCGCCCGCGTGCATCGCAACCCCGGTTTCCATCGCGTCAGCGGCGCGCCGATGGTGCTGATCGGCAACGGCACCGGCATCGCCGGGCTGCGCAGCCTGTTGCGCGAAGCTGCCCACGCAGGCGAGCGCGGGCACTGGCTGCTGTTCGGTGAACGCCAGCGCGCACACGACTTCCTGTTCGCCGACGAGATCGAAGCCTGGCAGGCCAATGGCCATCTCACGCGGGTGGACCTGGCGTTCTCGCGCGATGGCGAGGGTGGTTACGTGCAGGATCGCCTGCGTGCGGCCGTCGATGCGCTGCGCGACTGGATGCAGCGCGGTGCGGTGATCCATGTCTGTGGGTCGTTGCAGGGCATGGCCGAAGGCGTGGACCAGGTGCTGCGTACTGCGCTGGGTGATGAAGCGGTGGAAACGCTGCTGGAAAACGGGCGCTACCGCCGCGACGTGTATTGATTCCTGCCGCCGAACGCTGGTGTGAGCCGAGCATGGGCTCGGCTCTACAGTGTTCGTGCAGCCGATGTAGCGCCGAGCCCACGCTCGCCTGACTAGGCCGCCGCGCGCGCCTGCGGCATCGACTGCAAGCGGAACGAGCCCACGGCTTCTGCCAAGGCACGCACCTGCGCCTGCATCTGCGCCGTGGAGGCACTGGCCTCTTCCACCAGACTGGCGTTGCGCTGGGTGCTGGCTTCCATCTGCACGATGGTCTGGTTCACCTGAGCGATGCCCGCATGCTGGTCCTGCGACGCACTGCGGATACCTGCCAGCAGCTCGGCCAGCTGCTGCACACTGCCGACGATCTCGCCCATCGTGGTGCCGGCCTGCGCGGCCTGCTGGTTGCCCTGGCCGACACGCGCCACCGAATCCTCGATCAGCCCCTTGATCTGCTTGGCCGCCTCGGCACTGCGCTGCGCCAGCAGGCGCACTTCGGCGGCCACCACGGCGAAGCTGCGGCCCTGCTCGCCGGCACGCGCAGCTTCCACCGCCGCATTGAGGGCAAGGATGTTGGTCTGGAAGGCGATGCCGTCGATCAACTGGGTGATGTCGCCGATCCGTCGCGAGGCTTCGCTGATGCCATGCATGGTCGCGACCACCTGGCCGACCGCCTCGCCACCCCGCTGGGCCACCGCCGCCGCGCCCTGCACCAGTGCATCGGCGCGGCCTGCGGCATCGGCGTTGCGGCCGACGGTATCGGTCAGCTCCTGCATCGACGCCGCGGTCTCTTCCAGGTTGGCGGCCTGCTGCTCGGTGCGCCGCGACAGATCGTGATGGCCGGCGACGATCTCGCCAACGCCGGTATCCAGGCTGGAGGTGGCCTGCTGGATGCGGGTGACGATGCGGCCCAGCTGCGCGACGGTGGCATTGGCATCGTCGCGCATGCGCGCGAACACGCCCTGCAGGTCCCCCTCCATGCGCACGCTGAGGTCGCCGCGGGCCAGCGCAGCCAGCAGTGCCTGCAGGTCACCAAGGTTGGTTTCAAAGGTGGCCAGCAGGCGGTTGATGCTGGTCGACAAGGTGCGCACGAAGCCCTGTTTTCCCTCCATCGCGATGCGGCCGTGCAGGTCGCCATGTGCGGCGGCGTCGACCAGGGCAGCGACCTCGGTTTCCAGCAGCGTCTCCAGCGCACGACTGCGCCATTCCACCGCTACGCCGAGGAACTGCCCTTCGTCGATGATGGGGTTGGCAATCAGCTGGTAGCGCACGCCGGCATGGCCGATCTCGCGCTCCTCGCGCTGGCGCGCGCCGGCCAGGCTGGCCAGCGCCGGATGCAGGCGCACGGCATCGCTGCCCACCAGATCTTCGGCCTCGCGCTCGAGTTGCTGCAGCAGTGCCGGATTGACGTAGGCCACCTGGCCCTCGGCATCGATCACCATCAGCCCGGTCTGCGCACTGTCCAATGCCTGCCGCACACGGGTGTTGCCGCGCGCCACGGCACGCTCGGCCTCGATGCGCGCGCGCAGGCGCTGCTGCATGTCGACCAGGCGCTGCGCCAGCTGGCCGATTTCATCGTTGGCGTTGTAGACGCGCAGGGTGGTGTCGAGTCGGTCGTCGGCGATGTCGCTGGCGAAACGCAGGGTGTCCTGGATCGGCTGGCGCACCGCACGCAGCACCAGCACCAGGCTGGTGATCAACACACCGGCGACCAGCAGCAGGGTCACCGCGAACAGCACGCTCATGGTGCGTGCGCCGGCCTGCTGGCGCGCCTGTGCCTTGGCCAGCGCCGCCACCTGGGCCTGCTGGAAGACGGCCAGCGCCGGCGCCACGCCGGCGGCGGTATCCAGCAGCGATTGCGCCTCTACATCCAGGCCCACGCGGGCGGCGGTATAGCCCAGCAATGCGGCCTGATAGGCCTCCATGCCGTTACGAAGGGCATCCTGCGCATCGGTCGGCAGGCCCACCAGTGCGAGATCGAACGGCAGCTTTTCTTCGCTCGCACGGTCGGCATGGGTGGAGTCGCCATCGAGCAGCAGCAGTGCCTCCTGGCGGCGCATCTTCTGCAGGGACAACGCCAACGAAGGCCGCTGCAACGCATCCACCTGCGCCTGCAGGGCGTCGGCGGCCTGCTGCAATTGCGCGGCGAGGCCGGCATCGCCACGACCCATCTCATCGACGCGTTCGAACAGGGCGGCCACACCCTGCGAGAACGCGCCGGCGGCTTCGGTCAGTGCCTGCAGCGCCTCGCGCCGGCCGGTATCCATCGGCATCGCGCGCAGCGCCTGAAGATCGGCCTGGAGCGCCTTCTGCGTCGCCAGCAGCTGCGCGCGGTCGGCATCGTCGAAACTACGTGCATACTGGGTCTGCAGACGACGCGCCTCGGCCACACGCGTGGCCACGCTCGCGGCCAGATCGCTGCCGTGCTGGTAGCTGGCCTGGCTGCGCGCCGCCTGCGTGCTGGCATGGCCGGTCCAGGCGTAGACGGCGGCGATCGCGATCAGGCCCAGCCCACAGACCCACAGGGTCGCCTTGAGCTTGCTGGCCACACTGAGCCGATGCGGCTGCAGCCACAGCAGCAGGCCGGGGGACGCCGAGCGCAGTGCGGCAAGCCGCATGCGCAGGGACCGGAGGTGGGGGACGACGGCCGGCATGACAGGCTCCAGGCGGAAGGACGCACCTGTATCGGCGGGAAATGGCGCAACTTTAGGGCGCTCCTGGTTCACTCCCACCGATTGCTGGCGGACGCGGCCGTTGTACCCGGCACAGGCGACGGGGGGATGACACCCGCGCAATGCTTGACCTCAACCCCGGTTGGGAGAGCACAGTAGATCTCCCTCCCCCGCCCGGCGCGCGCATGACGACGCTCGATGTCCCCCGCTACCTGCAACGCCTGAAGCTGGATGCACCGCCACCGCTGACGCTGGCGGGCCTGACCCTGCTGCAGCAGCGCCACAACGCACTGCTTCCGTTCGAAACCCTCAGCTGCCTGCTGCGCGATGCAGTACCGATCGACCTGGACAGCGTGCAGCGCAAGCTGCTCGACGACCGTCGTGGCGGCTACTGCTTCGAACTCAATGGCGGCCTGCTGGCACTGCTGCAGGCGCTGGGCTTCGATGCACAGCCGTTGAGCGCGCGCGTGCTGCTGGCCGCCCAGGACGGCGAACTGACCGCACGCACCCACCTGCTGCTGCGCGTGCAGGTGGACGGCGATGACTGGCTGGTGGATGCCGGTTTCGGCAGCCTGACCCCGACCGTGCCGCTGCGGCTGCATGATCCGCAGCCGCAGGCCACGCCCCACGAGCGCTTCCTGTTGCAGCGCCTGCCCGGCGAGGGGGATTTCGTGCTGTCCGCCGAGTCCGGCGATGGCTGGCGGGCGATGTATCGCTTCGACCTGCACGCGCCGGCACCGATCGACAACGTCGTGGGCAACTGGTACGTGTGCACCCATCCCGATTCCAGTTTCCCCGGCCAGCTGCGCGCATCCCTGACCGGGCCGGACTGGCGACGCACCATCGGCAGTGGCAACTACACCGAGTACCGTCCCGGCCAGGCACCGGACAAGCGTCCGCTGCGCGATGTGGGCGACGTGCGCGAGGTGTTGCAGCAGCGCTTCGGCATGCAGCTGCCGGACGACCCACGGCTGGACCCGGCGATCAACGACTGGCTGCAGCGCTCGCGCGCCGCGCCCTTGTAGAGCCGAGCCCATGCTCGGCTGCTGTTGGCCCAGCCGCTCCAGCTCAGCCGAGCATGGGCTCGGCCCTACAGAACCACGCGCGCCTGCAGCGCAATGCGATTGCCTTCGCTGTCGGCGATCTCGGCCACGCGCCAGTCACCGGCATCGGCCGGGCCGAAGCGCAGCTCGGCCCCGGCCTGCAGCGCACGCTCGAGGCTGGCATCCAGGTCATCAACCCCGATGTAGATGCGCGCACCGTGGACGGAGGGCAGATAGTCGGCCCCCCGCACCAGCGCCATGCTGGCACCGGTGGCCTCATCGGCAAACGGCAGGTAGGCCATCCTGCAGTCGTGCAGCAGGATCGGTTCGTCCACCGCCACCTGCAGCCAGTGCTGGTAGAACGTGATGGCCCGGCCCAGGTCAGTGACCGGTATCTCGACGTGCAGGATGGGGTTCATGTCCGCAGGATAACCGGATGCTGACACTGCCTTGCAGGTCCGTACTGGCATGCTGGACCGCCCTTTCCCCGCGGAGTCCTGCATGTCCCTGGCCGATCATCGTGGTGCGCTGGCACCGCTGGGCTTCCTGCGCGTGGCCATCAACCTGGGCAATCCAGTACTGGCGCAGGGGGACGCGCACTCACCGCGCGGGCCGTCACTGGAACTGGCCACGGCATTGGCGCAGCGCATGGGCGTGCAGGCACGCTTCACCTGCCACGACGCCGCGGCCGCGGTGGTCGCTGCAGCCAGCAAGGAGGCCTGGGACCTGGCCTTCCTGGCCATCGATCCGGCGCGCGCCGACCGCATCGCCTTCAGCGCCCCCTATGTGGAGATCGAAGGCACCTACCTGGTGCGCGAGGACAGCCCTGCGCAGCAGGTGGCCGACCTGGACCGCGATGGCCTGCGCATCGCGGTCGGTCGTGGCGCCGCCTACGACCTGTTCCTCAGCCGCGAACTGCGCCACGCCATGATCGAGCGGGCCGAGACGTCGGCCGCTGCCATCACCCTGTTCGATCTGCAGCGCCTGGATGCCGCCGCCGGCGTGCGCCAGCCGCTGGCCGCCTGGGCGCAGGCGCATCCCGGCCACCGCGTGCTGGCCGACCGTTTCACCGTGATCCAGCAGGCGGTCGCGGCGCCGGCCTCGCGCCCGGCCGATGCATTGCAGGCGCTGTTCGAGGAAGTGGAGGCGATCAAGGCAGGCTCGTTGCTGGGCGAAGCCTTCGCGCGTGCAGGGCAGGCGGTTACGTTGGTACGGTGACTGCCGGACACACGCAGTCGGGCATGGCTCGACGCTATAAATGCGCGTCTGCCATGTGCCGGACGTGCTCGGCCGCCTGAGCGTGCAGCCAGTCGCGGAAGGCCAGGAAGCCGCGATGGCGGGCCGAGCGCTGCGGGTAGACCAGCCAATGCGGCCAGGCGGTTTTCAGTCGCAGGCTGGACAGCGCCACCAGTTGGCCGGAATCCAGCAGCAGGCGCGCCCGCGTCACCCGTCCCAGCGCTACGCCCACCCCGTCCAGCGCCGCACGGTGATGCGCCTCCGAATCATCCAGCACCGCCACGAAGCGCGGCGGCGGGTTCTGCCCACTCAGCGCGAACCAGGCGCCCCACGCGCCATCGGGATCCCCCAGCAGCGGCCACTGGTTCAGCGGCACGCGGTCGATCCCTCCCATGCGTTCGATCAGCGCCGGGCTGGCCATCGGCAGCAGCCACTCGTCGAACAGCGGCTCCACCACCAGGCCCGGCCACTGCCCGCTGCCCAGCCGCAGCGCGGCGTCGAACTGGCGCTGTCGCTCGAAGTCAATCAGGCGTTCACTCGACTGCAGGTTGATCTCGATCTGTGGATGCTCGGCAACGAAGTGCCCCAAGCGCGGCACCAGCCACGCCGACGCCATCGACGGTACCGCGCTGATCGTCAGCACGTGCTCGGCGCGTGCGGCATAGGGCTGGAAGGCCTCGTTGATCGCATCCAGATGCGGGCCTACCTGGTCGAGCAGGCGCTGCCCTTCCAGGGTGAGGGTGACGCCGCGTGGCTGGCGGACCAGCAGCGGCTGCCCCAGCCGCTCTTCCAGCTGGCGCATCTGATGGCTGAGCGCACTGACGGTCAGGCTCATCGACGCCGCTGCGCGTGACAGGTTGCCCAGCCGCGCGGCGGCCACGAAGCCCTGCAGGGCGTGAAGGGGCGGACGGGACATCAGGCTTGAATTCCTCTCAAGGCATGCTTGCGGAAATGTCGCTTTTTCCGCGTCCATGCTGCCCGTATCGTGCAATCCACTCAAGTGGAGGGACGCTCATGAACATCTACGGCAGCCTGTTGTTCCTGCAGGGCCACGTGGCCAACGCCGAACTGGCCCGGCAGCTGGCCCGCCCGTCCACCGGCTCCCCCACGGGTGCGCCGCAACCGGCCGCGCCGGTTCAGAAACCGCGTGGCCGTTGAACACGGCTCAACCTGCATACCAACGCTGGACGTGTTCAGGCAGCCATGGCATTGGGTCGATATCCAGCGCCCGGCAACCGTCGAGGGTGTCACGCAGCACGCGCTCGCCGGGGCCACCGGGCATGCGCAGGCCATCCTCTTCCGGTAGCTGCACCGCCGCCCAGTCGTGCAGCCGGTCCATGCGCAGGCGCTGGGCGGCCTGCAGCCAAGCCTTGAGCTGGAAACAGCGATAGCCCTGTGCGCCCAACGCATCAACCGCGAGCGACAACGCCTGGTTGGCACCACGCACCCATTCGGTGCGACCTCCGGCCTTGTCCTGGACCGTCATCGGCGCCGGCGCGCGGTGCGCCTTGAACGGCGAACGCAGCTGCAGCTCCAGATCACGCGCATCGCGCTCGCTCTCCGCTTCCACCAGCGTACCGGCATCAAGGTCGAAGAACTCGAACCAGCGCCGGTGCAATGCGCTGATGCGCCCGAGCGGATCGCGTGAAAAGCCGATCTTCGCGTAGTCCTCCCACGCACAGGGGAAGACGTAGGCGAAGACACGACCGTCGATGCGGATATGCGACTGCATGTGCGCAGGCTGCCTCCACTGCAGCCCGGGCGCAACCGGGCGTTGCCGTGGGCGCCGCAGGGCTTTGGCAGTACGGCTTCATGCAGCCGCTTCGGACTATCCTTGCTGGCTGTCGCTGTCATCACCGCCACCATGCCTGCTCCTGCGCCTGCCCACCTGCCGGTCTCGTCCATCACCCTGGACGCGGCAACCTTCGCGGTGGTCCACCAGCACAACGCGGACATCGCGCGGCAACCGGCCTCGCTGACCAAGCTGATGACCGCCTACGCCGCTTACGGATGCGTCGAAGAGAACGGTGGCACGTGGGACCAGGCGGTCACCATCGCCGCCGAGGATGTGCATGCCGTAGCCGATGATGAAACACGCATGGGCCTGGTGCCCGGCGAAACGGTCACGCTGGCGCGCCTGCTGGAAGGGTTGATGATCGTCTCCGGCAATGATGCGGCGCTGGCCATCGCACGCCATCTGGACGGATCACAGCCTGCGTTCCTGGGCCGCATGAACTGGCACGCGCGCCAGCTTGGCCTGCGCAGCACGCGGTTCGCCAGCGTGTCCGGCATCACCACCCCGCACCATGCCTCCAGCGCGCGCGACATGGCGGTACTCGCCGCCTGCCTGCTGAATGACCATCCGCAGATCCTGGCAATCACCGCGCAGCGCACGTTCGCGCATGGCCGCTTCAGCCGCAGCAACCAGAACGCACTGCTTGGCGAAGACGGCGTGGATGGATTGAAGACCGGTTACACCCAGGCCGCAGGCTTCTGCCTGGCCGCCACTGCCTGCCGGGCTGTGCCCGGGCGGAACCTGCCGGTACGCCTGATCACCGTGGTGCTGGGCGCTGAAAGCCGCGACGCACGCGATGCCCTTGTGCGCGAGCGTCTGGCCGCCGGGTTTGCGGCGCTGGCCGACACCACCGCCGACGCCTGAGCGGATCAGCGTCGCTTGACCGTCGCCATGATCAAGCGCTGCAGCTCGGCCTCGGCGCCGACCTTGTCCAGCGCGCCTGCCGCCACGGCTTCGGACAGGGCTTCGGCCGCACCGAGAATCGCCCAGCGTCCGGCCAGGGGGACCGTGCCATCGGCCGCAAACGGGCCCAGCCAGGTGTCGCAGTTGTCGATGAAGTCCTGCTGGTAGCGCCGACGCACTTCATGGAGTTCCGGCGCGCCCACCAGCGCAGCGAGGATGCCCTGCACTTCACTGCCCTGGCTGAGGACGCAGTCGATGTAGCCGGAGGCGATGGCCGCCGCACGATCGGCCAGCTGCGCCCTGGCACGGCCGATACGCTCGTGGAAGACCACCGTCTGCCGCCCGTCATAGTCATCGTAGAGCGCGGCCAGCAGCCCGTTGCGGGTCACGAAGTGATCATAGGCCACCGGTTTGGTCACACCGGCCGCCTCGGCCAGCCGCCCCAGCGTCAATGCGTCGGTGCCTTCGTCGCCGACCAGCGCCCAGGCCACGTCCAGCAACTGGCGGGCGCGTTGCTCGCGGGTCAATCGGCGGCGCGTGGGAGCGGCGTTGGCAGGCATCGGTGGAGCACGGCGGTCAGCGCATCGGAGCACCGATTTTACGGCCGATCGCCAGCGCGGTCTGCAGATGCGCTTCGGCTGCACCGGAATCGGCGTCCAGCAGCAGGTCGGACGACAGCACGCGCGCGCCGCAGTAGTCGAAGATGCCCATGTCGATCTGGGTCTTCATCGCCGCACCGTAGCCGCGCCGTTCGATCATGTCCGCGCCAGCCCCGCCGATGCCGACCAGATGCACGCCCAACCGCTGCAGCTTTTTCTGCACCTTGCCATCGGCGCCGTCCTGGTAGGCCCAGCCTTGGGTGAACACACGATCGATCCAGCCCTTCAGCAGCGCGGGGAAGGACCACCAGTACAGGGGATAGACCAGTACCAGCGTGTCGGCAGCCTGCAGCCGCGCCTGCTCGGCGGCGACGTCAGCCGGAGTCGCGCCGGTGCCACGGAACAGCGCCTGGTCCTGCATGTTGAAGCGCGGATCGAAGCCTTCAGCCATCAGATCGGCGTGGGTCACGCTGTTGGCGGCATCCGACGCGGTGATGGCTTCGCCGATGCGCCTGGCGATGGCATGGGTCAACGCGCCGGGTTCAGGGTGGGCGGTAACGATGAGGGTGTGCATGGGGCATGTCCGGAGTTCACTAACTACCAATAGTAAGTAGTGTCGCCCGGGATACCAGCGCCATGCGTGGGACGCTGTTTCCGCATCCACCGTATAGTGCGGCGGTTCCCACTGAGCTGCCCGACGATGCACCGGTATCTGCTTGCCCTTCTGCTTGCCCTTCTGCTGGCCCTGCCGATGGCAATGGACGTTACGCCCGCGCTGGCCGGTGAACTCAGTCCGGAAGACTCGGCCGCATTGCGCAAGGAGGTGCAGGCGATGATGGGCGCCTTCGCCCGTGGCGATACCGAGCTGATCATCGCGCGTACCCATCCCAGCCTGAAGCAGCTGGCCGGTGGCGACGAGGCCTATGCGCGGGCGACCCGCGACACCGTGAAGGCGCTGCGCAGGGCCGGCGTCAGCATCATCAGCGACGAGGCAGGCGTGCCGGGCCGCACCTATGCGGCCGGTGACGAGGAAGTCTGCTTCGTACCGCGCCAGTCACTGCTGCGCGTGCGCGAAGCGCCGATGCGCAGCACGTCATTCATGGTTGCCGTGCGACGCGTCGGTACAACGCAATGGCGCTATCTGGACGGCGCGGCGATGCTGGACAACCCGGCACTGCTGCGGCAACTGCTGCCGGCGCTGGAGCCGGGCGTGACGCTGCCCAGGGGCGGGATGGAAGCGCTGTAGTCGCAGGCGCGCGTCCATCCACGCCCGGGCTCGATCCATTGCAGGCCTGGGCGTGTGTCAGCGGAACAGCGCGTTCAACGCCGCGCCCGAAGCCGCCTGCTGCAGGCCATCGAAGCGGCCGTCCTGCATGATCGGCTCGATGGCCTGCATCAGCCCACCCCACGCGGCTCGCGCCAGCGCACCGCCCAGGCTGACCCGTCGCACGCCGAGTGCGGCGATGTCCTGCAGGCTCAGCGGTGTCGGTCCACCGACCAGCAGGTTCACCGGCTTCGCCCCCGCAGCGGCAACCACCGCGCTGATCTGTTCGGGCGTGCTGATGCCCGGTGCATACAGCACATCGGCGCCGGCCTCGGCATAGGCGCGCAGGCGCTGCAGGGTGTCCTGCAGATCCGGCACGCCAACGAAGAAATTCTCGGCCCGCGCGACCAGCAGCACATCGCCCCCCGCGCGGTCGATGGCCGCACGTGCCGCACACAGTCGCTCGACCGCCTGCCCGATCGGCCGCAGCGGCGCATCGGCCACGCCGCTGGCGTCCTCGATCGACAGCGCCGCGATACCGGTGTCGATGGCCGCCGCCACCGCCTCGCCCACTGCCTGTGGCGTGGCGCCGAAGCCATCACCGAAATCGGCGTTCAACGGCAGCGGTGTCGCGGCCGCCATCAGCCGCAGATGTTCCAGTGTGGCCTGCAGCGAAACCGCCCCATCCGGCCGCCCTTCACTCCAGGCGCAGCCGGCACTGGTCGTGGCCAGTGCCTGGAAGCCCTGCCGCTGCAGGTAGCGGGCGCTGCCCACGTCCCACGGATTGGGCAGCACGAAACAACCGCGCGCATGCAGCTGGCGGAAACGCGCGCGCTTGCGCTGGGTGTCGGCATCAAGCGGGGTCATGGCGGGTTCCCGGGCGGCGGACCTGCACCCTAGCCCACGCTGCGGCGGCACTCAATCACGGCGTGGGCCAACGCGCATGAGGTGATGCCGGCTGCTTATTGGACACCACCGTGCACGCTGCCCGAGCGTGCTTGCCTGCCACACAGTGCCCCACGGAGCCCCAGATGCACCCGGACCCGCAGACCCTGATCGACGCCGGCGACGATGACGCCCATTGGGCCGACCTGCTTTCACCCGCGCGCCGTCGCCTGATCGCGTCGGCCGGGCTGGCCGCTGGCGGCCTGGCCAGCGCGTCGGCTGCCACCGCAGCCGCGCGCAGCGACAACGCCGTGAACACCACCGAACCCGGGCGACCCGGCTTCCGCGCCATCGTTCCGCCAGCGCCCGAGGGCCGCAGCCCTTGGGGCCAGGCCACGGCCAGCGAGCCTACCCCGCGGCCGGCCAGCGTGCGCCCCGGCGAGGCCACGCTGCCCACCCGGCCACGTGCCTACACCGCCATCAAGAGCTACCACGCCCACATCTACTTCGACGAGGACAGCTTCGAGAAGGCCGCGCTGCTGCGGCGCTGGGCCGCCGAGCGCTTCCCTGTGGAGCTGGGCAACTGGAACCTTGAGCCACGCGGGCCGCACGTCACCCCGTCGTTCTATTTCGGCTTCACCAACGACCTGTTGCCGGTGCTGGTGCCCTGGCTGCAGCTCAACAGCCTGGGCCTGACCATCCTGATCCACCCCAATACCGGCGATGGCCGCGCTGACCATCTGCATTACGCGTTGTGGGTGAACCGCGCGCAGCCGGTCAATGCCTACAACTGGCCGGCGCCGAAGCCCGGGCAGCCGGAACCGCTGGAAGAGGTGTTCCCGAACGTGGTGCCGACGGTGCCGCTGGAGATCTGAGCGGCCGGGTGCCGGACAGCTCCATGTGGAGGCGCAGTGTGCTGCCCACCGAACCCCGTCTCCCCGCATGGCGTGGATGCCGGCATCGTCGGCCTACGTGCACGCATCCCCGTCCAGCACCACGTTCAGCGCGCCTTGATCCAGCGCCCGCCATACGGCCGCAAGCGCTCCGGCAGATTTCAAACATACGATTGAAACGCTGCAAACTTCGCCGAACTGGACAGCATCCGCCGGTTCCGCCAGACTGCCGCCCTTTCCCGTCTTCCGGATCCCATGGCGAAGCTGCTGGTCCTGCACGGCCCCAACCTCAACCTGCTCGGCACCCGCGAGCCGGAGGTCTACGGCCACACCACGCTGGCCGACATCGACCAGGCCCTGGCTGCCCAGGCATCGGCCGCCGGACACACCGTGGAACGCCTGCAGTCCAACGCCGAGCATGTGCTGGTGGACCGCGTGCAGGCTGCGCGCAGCGACGGAACCGCTTTCATCCTGATCAACCCCGCCGCCTTCACCCACACCTCGGTCGCCCTGCGCGATGCGCTGGCGGCGGTGGCGGTGCCGTTCATCGAGATCCACCTGTCCAACCCGCATACCCGTGAGCCGTTCCGCCAGCACAGCTACTTCAGTGACAAGGCAGTGGGCGTGGTATGCGGTTTCGGTGCCGACAGCTACCGCTACGCGATGGACGCGGCGCTGCTGCGCGTGCAGGCGGCCAGCGCGTGAAGATGCCGCCGCGTGTGCTTGCCGGCATCCTGCTGTGGGCCGGTCTGTGCGGCGCCAGTGTCGCTGCCGAGCGCGCGGCCGCGGGCATCGACTGCGCACAGGCAAGCGGCGGCTACGAGCGCGACATGTGCGATTCCGATCGCCTGGATGATGCCGACAGCGCAATGAACGCCGTCTACGCGCAGGCGCGTGGCGAACTGAAGGCGCAGGCAACCGATGGCAGCTGCAGCCGCTGCGCGGCGGCCGAACAACAGCTGGTGAAGGCCCAGCGCATCTGGATCACCTTGCGCGATGCAGATTGCGAGGCGGTGTATGCCTTCAATGCAGACGGCACCTCGCGCAACCCCGCGAAGATGCAATGCCTGATCACCCAGACGCGCGACCGTACGCGGCAGCTGCGCGAGTTCTACGAACTGCTTTGAACCGAGTGCAACCGCACTCTCCACCACACTGACATCACGAGCAAAGAGGCCACCATGGATCTCCGCAAAATCAAGAAGCTGATCGACCTGCTGGAAGAGTCGAACCTGGCTGAAATCGAAATCAAGGAAGGCGAAGAGTCGGTGCGCCTGTCGCGCGCCCCGGTGGCCGGCTATGCCGCCCCGGTCGCCGCGCCGGTGTATGCCGCTCCGGCCGCCCCGGCGCCGCAGGCGATGCCGATGCAGTCGCCGACCGAAGCCTCCACCGGCGGCAGCGCCAAGCCGGGCCCGGCACTGCCGGAAGGCCACGTGCTGCGCTCGCCGATGGTCGGCACCTTCTACGCCTCGTCCGCCCCGGACAAGCCGGCCTTCGTCACCGTGGGCCAGCAGGTCAAGGAAGGCGAAACCCTGGCCATCATCGAAGCGATGAAGATGTTCAACCCGATCGAAGCCGACACCTCCGGCACCATCGTTGCCATCCTCGGCGAGAACGGCCAGCCGGTGGAATTCGACCAGCCGCTGTTCGTGATCGGCTGAGGGGCGCGCCATGCTCGACAAAGTCGTCATCGCCAACCGAGGGGAGATCGCGCTGCGCATCCTGCGCGCGTGCCATACCCTCGGCATCCGCACGGTGGCCGTGCACTCCACGGTCGACCGCAACCTCAAGCACGTGGCCATGGCCGACGAGTCGGTCTGCATCGGTCCGGCGCCGTCGCCGCAGAGCTACCTCAACATCCCGGCCCTGATCGCGGCGGCGGAAGTCACCGACGCCCAGGCCATCCACCCGGGCTACGGCTTCCTGTCGGAGAACGCCGACTTCGCCGAACGCGTGGAAGAATCCGGCTTCATCTTCATCGGCCCCAAGGCCGACACCATCCGCATGATGGGTGACAAGGTCGAAGCCATCCGCGCGATGAAGGCCGCGGGCGTACCGTGCGTGCCCGGCTCGGGCGGCCCGCTCGGCGAGGACATCGTCGCCAACACCAAGATCGCCCGCGAGATCGGTTATCCGGTCATCATCAAGGCGGCCGGCGGTGGCGGTGGTCGCGGCATGCGCGTGGTGCACGCCGAAGCGTCGCTGAAGACCTCGATCGAAACCACCAAGAGCGAGGCCAAGGCCGCGTTCGGCAATGGCGAGGTCTACATGGAGAAGTTCCTGGAGAATCCGCGCCACGTGGAAATCCAGGTGCTGGCCGATGGACAGGGCAATGCCATCCACCTCGGTGAGCGCGACTGCTCGATGCAGCGCCGCCACCAGAAGGTGGTGGAAGAGGCACCGGCGCCGGGCATCACCGCCGAGCAGCGCGAGCAGATCGGCAAGGTCTGCGTGGAAGCCTGCATCCGCATCGGCTACCGCGGCGCGGGCACGTTCGAGTTCCTGTACGAGGACGGCCGCTTCTACTTCATCGAGATGAACACCCGCATCCAGGTGGAGCATCCGGTCACCGAAATGGTCACCGGCATCGACCTGGTGGCCGAGCAGCTGAAGATCGCCGCCGGCCAGAAGCTGTCGATCAAGCAGAGCGACGTGGTGCTGACCGGCCATGCCATCGAGTGCCGCATCAACGCCGAAGACGCCGAAACCTTCGTGCCGAGCCCGGGCACCATCACCGGCTTCCATCCGCCGGGTGGCCCCGGCGTGCGCGTGGACACCCACATCTACAGTGGCTACCGCGTGCCGTCGAACTACGACTCGATGATCGGCAAGCTGATCGTGCACGGCCCGGACCGCGAAACCGCCATTGCCCGCATGCGGGTGGCACTGAGCGAAATGGTGGTCGATGGCATCAAGACCAACATCGCCCTGCAGCAGCGGATCATGCGTGACAAGGGCTTCCAGGCCGGTGGCCAGAACATCCACTACCTGGAAAAGCGCCTGGCCGAGCGCAAGAACAAGCCGATTGCATTGACCTGATCGGCGCCAGGTGCTGGACATGAAAAGGGCGGGGATCTCCCCGCCCTTTTCTGTTCCTGTAGAGCCGGGCCCATGCTCGGCTTGCCGCCAAGCACAGCCGAGCATGGGCTCGGCTCCACAGCGAGCACGTCAGCGCTTGTCGGCCACGTCGGCCGGAATCTGCGAATGGGCCAGCGGCCGCACGCCATTGGGCGAAGTCGGATCGACGATCACCATGGTTTCGGTGGAACCATCGGGCCACACCACCTGGAAGGTGCTGCCGGCCGGCAGTGAAGCGAATGGCATGCCACTCTGCGCGCGGTAGACCGCAGCGACCTGGCTGGCACCGGCGCGGCGCACGTCTTCCTGCGCCTTCACCGTGGTCAGCTCCACCTTCGACAGATGCCGGTAGCGGTCCTCGTAGGTATCGATCATCAGCAGGCCAACCGCCCCAGCCGAGTAGGCCACGAACAGCGCCACCCAGAACCAGAACTTGGCCCCATGCAGGAATCGACGGTAATTCATCGCCCGTCCCTCTTTCCAACCAATCGCTTGATCCATTCCTTCATTTTCCCAGCACCTTGCCGCGATACCGCAGCGTCATACACGAAATCCCGGAAATCCTGCGCTCCATCCTGCGAACAGATCCCTCCGTTCGCACAAAAATTGTTGACCAGCACGCTGTCCGCTCCACAGGCCAGGCCGAGTTCACAGGCCGCAAGCCGCCATGCAAGTTCACTGAGCTGCTCACCCGCCACCAGCCCGTCAAGCGCGCGGTCACCGGCCGCACGCACGCCCATGCCTGGCGCGATGGCCATGTAGGCCTCGGGGTCGCGCGAGGTGCGCACGCGCTCGACCAGGTCGCGGCGGTACTCGGCACTGTCATGCAAGGGCTCGCCCTCGGCGAACAGCGACGCTTCCGCGGCCAGGTTGCCCTGCGCGGCCGCCTTGCGGCGTTCGGCCAGCACCAGCGCCGCGCCCAGCTTGTCGCCCGGCACGAAACCGCCACACCGCTGTGCCACCCGCTCGCGTGCCTCGATCATCGCCGGCGCCGCAGTCAGGCCCAACCCGCTCAGTACGTTGTTGTCCAGGCGGTAGCCACCCGGATCGAGTGCGTACTGCGCGCAATAGTCATAGACGCGGCTGAGCATCCAGCGCGCCTCGTGATTGCCGGTGTCGGCCTGTGCGCGCAGGCGCTGGGCGTAGGCATACAGGTCGCTGGCGTCTTCGATGTCGGCGCGCAGGTCCAGCGGCAGGCCCGACGGCAGCGTGTTGCCGCGCTCGAAAGTCGCCAGCCGCCGCGCCAGGGCTTCCGGCACCACCGGCAGCGGCGCTCCGCCGTCACGGCTGGCCATGGCCAGCGGCAGGTCCGACGACGCCGACGTCGACGCCACGCCCGCAGCATGGCCGCTGGCCCGATACCCGGCCACGCCCAGCACGGCCACCGCCGGCAGCACGAGCAACCAGGTTTTCAGGGTCGGAGCGAAGGCCATCGGCGGTGGTGAGCGTTCACGGCACACAGGAAAGCGCCGAGTTTAGCAAGGCCCGACAGGCCTGTCTGAACTGCCCCCATTCATCTCAAAGCGGCATCTCAGGCAATACGGAGACGCCCCGATGGTCTAGCATTGCCCCCTTTCCCGCGACTGTCCCCACCGCCATGCCGTTCCTGGAACTGACCCTGCGCTGCACCGAAGCCACCCAGCCCCGCTATGAAAATGCGCTGGAGGACGTCGGCGCACTGGCCGTGACCCTGCTTGATGCCGAAGCCGACACCAGCAACGAACAGGCCATCCTCGAACCCGGCGTGGGGGAAACGCCGCTGTGGGACACCCTGGTGCTGAGCGCGCTGTTCCCCGCCGACAGCAATGCGCTGCTGCTGCTGGCCGCCCTGGAATCCTTCGACCCGGAACTGGACTGGAGCAATGGCAGCTTCCGCGCCGTCGAAGACGAAGACTGGGAGCGCGCATGGCTGGACCAGTTCCAGCCGATGGATTTCGGCAGCCGCACCTGGATCGTGCCGTGGAACCATGAACTGCCGGACGCTGCACAGGCCGCCGATGCCGCCGTGGTGCGGCTGGACCCGGGCCTGGCCTTCGGCTCGGGCACCCACCCGACCACCGCCCTGTGCCTGCGCTGGCTGGACCAGCTGGCCGTGGACGGCCAGCTGCAGGGCCAGCGCGTGCTCGACTTCGGCTGCGGCTCGGGCATCCTCGCGCTGGCCGCGCTGAAGCTGGGCGCCGCCGAAGCGATCGGCGTGGACAACGACCCGCAGGCGCTGGTCGCCACCGCCGACAATGCCGAGCGCAATGGCGAGCAGGCCCGCATGCAGGTGTACCTGCCGCAGGACGAACCGGTCGCCACCTACCCGATCGTGGTCGCCAACATCCTTGCCTCGGCGCTGGATGCGCTGGCCGAGCTGCTGGCCGCACGCGTCGCCGCCGGCGGTCGCATCGCCCTGTCGGGCATCCTGCAGGGTCAGGAAGGCGAACTGCTGCAGCGTTATGCCGCGTGGTTCGACGATCTGCAGGCCACCCAGGATGGCGACTGGATGCGCATCACCGGCACGCGCCGCGCCTGATCGTGATTGAATGACCGCTGGATCCGAGTCCGCGCCCTGAGCATGTCCGAGCCGAACCCGCCGCGCCGCCCTTTGGCCACCTTCCTGCGCCCCGCGTCGGAAGGCGAGGCCGCACCTGCGACCGACGCGCGCACGCCCGACCCGTCGGCGCATGACATCCCTGCCGCGAAGTCCGGGGACCCGGTCGACGCGGCGCTGCCGCCGATGGCGGAGACGCGACAGCTCGATGACACCGTCATCCTCGACGAAGCGACCGTGATCGAACCCGTCCTTGCCGGCCCGGCCGCGCAGGCGGTGGCCGGCGATGCGCCGAGCTTCCTGGGCACTTCGCGGCCGCGCGCGCTGCCGACGCCGCGCTGGCACTGGGTGCTGGTCGCCGGGCTGGCACTGCTGCTGGTACTGCAGAGCGTGCTGGCCGATCGTGCGCGACTGGCCGCCGACGCCGACAACCGCACCTGGCTGGGCGCACTGTGCGGCGTGCTGCGCTGCAGCCTGCCGGCCTGGCACGATCCGACCGCGTTCACCATGACCAGCCGCGAGATCCGCCCCCTGCCCGGCCAGGCCGGTGTGCTGCAGGTGCAGGCCAGCATCCGCAACGATGCGCGCTGGGCACAGGCCTGGCCGGACCTGCGCCTGTCACTGTCCGATGCCGATGGCCGGGTGATCGGCAGCGGCGTGTTCACGCCCGCGCAATACCTTGGCGAAAGCCCGGCCACGACCGTGCTGGAACCGGGCCAGAGTGCGCGCATCGCGTTCCGCGTGCAGGAACCCGCCGCGTCCACCGTCGCATTCACCTTCGACTTCCTCTGACCAGGGTAGAGGCGACCAGCCGTGGCAGGTCGGGCACGCTCGCGCTAGACTGGCCGCCACCACCTCGTCCGGCCGCGCGCTCCGCGCGCACGGGCCAACCGAATCGGGAACCCCCTTGAACGCTGTCCTCTCTCGTCCTGACAACAGTCGTGGCGCTCCCCGGCCACCGCTGCGTGAACACGTCGCCCAGTCCGTGCGCCGCTACCTGCGTGATCTTGATGGCTGCGACGCGGACGATGTCTACGAGATCGTGCTGCGCGAGATGGAAATCCCGCTGTTCGTGGAAGTGCTCAACCACTGCGAAGGCAACCAGAGCCGCGCCGCCGCGATGCTGGGTATCCACCGCGCCACCCTGCGCAAGAAACTGAAGGAATACGGCATCAGCGCCTGAGCGCGCGCGGGTAGTGCCGGCCGCTCGCCGGCAACCCCATGAACGATGGCAGGATGTCGCAGTTGCCGGCCCGCGGCCGGCACTACCGGTAGATCCACGCCATGCGTGGATGCAGCCCCGGCGGGATCACCCGCCGCCGCCCGCCTTCCAGTAGTACCGCACCACATGGAAGAACACCGGCGCGGCGAAGCACACCGAATCTAGCCGGTCGAGCATGCCGCCATGGCCCTCGATCATGTGGCCCCAGTCCTTGATCCCACGGTCGCGCTTGATCGCCGACATCACCAGGCCGCCCCAGAATCCCATCAGGTTGATCAGCAGCGACAGGCCGAACGCCTGCAGCGGCGTGAACGGGGTGATCCACCACAGCGCCGCCCCAAGCGCGCTGGCGCTCAGCACGCCACCCACGAAGCCCTCCACCGTCTTCGACGGCGACAGCTTCGGCGCGATCAGGTGCCGGCCCAGCAGCTTGCCCCAGATGTACTGCAACACGTCCGAGGACTGCACCACGATCACCAGGAAGGCGAACAGCAGCACGTTGCGCGAGGGGTCGTGACCGGGCACGTGCAGGTTCAGCAGCAGCGGCACGTGCGAGATGCAGAACACGCAGATCATCAACCCCCACTGCACCTTCGCGGTGCGCTCCAGGTAGTGCGTGGTATCGCCACCGATGGTCGACAGGATCGGCAGGAACAGGAACGCATAGACCGGGATCAGCAGCGTGTACATGCCGTACCAGTCGATCCACACCAGGTAGTACTGCCACGGCAGCACGATGTAGAACGCAGCCAGCAGCGCGTAGTAGTCGCCTGAACGGGTCGGCGCCAGGGTGATGAACTCGCGCAGCGCGAACAACGAAATGATCGCGAACAGCACGATCACCCCGGCGCGGCCGAAGAACAGCGCCAGCCCGACCACGATCGCCATCACCCACCATGCACGGATACGCGACACCAGGTTGGCGATCACCGCGCTGGGCTGACCGCGCTGGCGCCAGCGCAGGGTCTCGGCCACCAGCGTGGCCAGCACCAGCACCGCGCCGACGCCGGCAAACAGCAGGCCGGTCTGCTGGCCGACACTCTGCGTTGCCAGATCGCCAGATACATCCAGCACGAAACTCATGCACGACCTCCATTCGGCGCCAGGTCCAGCAGCGCCTGCCGGCTGCGGGCCAGGAATGCGGCCTTGTCCTCGTCGGCCTGCAGCCGCAGCGGCGTGCCGAAGGTGGCCGTGCACAGCAGCGGCAACGGCAGGAACCGCCCCTTCGGCATCACCCGCTTCAGGTTGTCGATCCATACCGGCACGAACTCCAGCTCCGGCCGTTGCCGCGCCAGATGGTAGATGCCGCTCTTGAACGGCAACAGCGGTTCATCGCCGATATTGCGCGTGCCTTCCGGGAACAGGATCAGCGAGCAGTCTTCGTCCACCGCATCGCGCAGTACCTGCAACGGGTCCTGCTGGCGATGGCCGGCCTCGCGCTCGACCAGAACACCGTTGAACACCGCATCGATCAGGTAGCGACGCAGGCCATCACGCTGCCAGTACTCGGCCGCGGCCACCGGGCGCACCTGGCGCCGCAGTGCCGGTGGCATCGATGACCAGATCAGCACGAAGTCACCATGGCTGGCGTGGTTGCCGTAGTACACGCGGCGCTCGCTGGACGGCGCGCAACCGGTCCACAGCGCGCGTGCGCCGGTCACCACATGGATCGCGCCACTGCAGGCGCGGGCAATCAGTTCGGCAAACATCGGTCACTCCCATTCACGTCTGCGGCCAAACCACGGCCAGCACCAGCAGTGCGAACTGCACTGCGGTCAGCAGGTACTGGCGCAGCAGCAGGCGGCGCATGCCGGACCAGCGCGCATCCCAGCCACGCAGTGGCGCATCGGGCGACGCGCGGCGCAGGCCACTGTCGTGCAGCAGCTGATCGATGCGGCGTGCGGCGGCTTCGCCCTCCAGTCCTTCATCGCGCAGCAGCTGCAGCAGGCTGGCATCCAGCCCCACCCGCCACGCGTGGTAGGCCTGTGCGATGCCCGCGGCAACACTGAGCAGCAACAGGCCGGCAGCGATCATCGCCAGCCCCGGCTCGGTGCCGAGCAGCAGCAGTGCCACCAGCAACAGGCCCAGCGACAGCAGCGCCGGCCAACGCCCCTGGCGCAGCAGCAGCTGCATGGTCACCAGATCGGGAACCGTGCTCATGCGCGCGCTCCTGCCGCAGCAGTGATGGCATGCAGATGCGCCGCGTGCAGCACGATGCCGGGGCGTGCAGCCCGAACGATCGCCACTGCCGCGTTCGCATCGGCGGCACGACCACTGCGCAGCAGCCAGGTGGCGACGCTGGCGGCGCTGCGCGAATAGCCCAGCGCGCAGCACGCCAGCAGCGGCCCCTGCACGCGCAGACGCTCGATGGCATCGGCCGCCTCGCGCAGCTGTTCCGGCGTGGGCACCACCAGGTCCAGCATCGGCACGCTGGCATACACCGCGCCCGGCGCGCGGCAGGACAGTTCAGCAGAGGTATCGACCACGCCGACCAGCGGTGTTGGCAACGCAGCACAGGGAATGCGTCCCAGCCACACGTCATCCATCACCGGCACCGGATGCGGCGCACGCCGCGTCCACAGCCGCGAATTGACCCAGGCTGCGCCCAGGTACGGCGCCAGCAGCCAGCGTGCCGCCATTGTCAGGCGACCATCGGCGCGCTTCTGGAACACCGCGGTACCCAGCCCGGCATAGGCCAGCGCCACCAGCAGCAGCGACACCACCGGCCACAGCAGCCACAACGCGGCGCCACGCAGAAGCACCACCGGCACCAGCAGCACAGCGGCCCCCAGCAGGTACACCCCCGCCAGGCGCCAGCGCTTGGCATCACGTGCCGTGCGCCATGCACGCAGCGGTGGCGTGCCCTGCTCCGGCCACAGCCAGACGCACAACCAGCCGGCCAGCAGGCCGGTCGGGATATCGATGAAATGATGCTGGAACGTGGTCAGCACCGATACGCCGATCAGCAGCGCCCACACATGCAGCACCCAGCGCCACACGCCGTGCAGGTACTGTGCGAACTTCACCCACAGCACGATCAGCAACACGATGTGCAGCGACGGTGCCTGGTTGAACGGCTTGTCGAAGCCCAGCAGCACATCGAACAGCCAGCCGAACACACCGCCGATCTGCGGACGCTCGAAGCTGAAGCGCAGCGGCCACAGCAGGAAGCAGCTCACGGCGATCAGCTGTGCGCTGAACAGCCGCAATGCGTGCCGGTCCAGCTCCAGCCGTTGCCGGCACAGGAAGAACGAGACCGCGTAGAACAGGTCGATCGACCAGTACGGCACGATCGTCCATGGCACGAACGGGATGCGGGTCTCCCAGCCGAACGCCATCACCGGCAGGGTGGCGTGGCGGCCGGCCATCCAGTTGGCGAAGCCATAACTGGCGAAGAAGAACGGACCCAGCAGGGCCAGCCACAACAGGGCGCGCCGCCAGGGGCGCCCCTCTGCGGCCAGTGGGGATGCGGCGAGCGTCGCCATCACGCGGTCCGGCGCGCCAGCGATACGGTGAAGATGCCGAAGTCGTCGATACGCTGCGCCACCTTCTCGAACCCGGCCAGGCGCACCAGTTCGTCCATCTCCTGCTGGGTACGGCGGCGCATCACCCACGCCGCGCCACCGCGGTGGCTGGTCAAGGCACGGGCAATGAATTCCAGCTGCGGGTGCCAGGGCTGGCCGGTATAGGCCAGGTAGCCACCCACCGGCACCGCTGCGGCAATGCCCTGCAGCGAGCGCAGCACGGCGTCGTTGTCGGGGAACAGTTCGTACAGGCCCGAGACTACCGCCAGCGTCGGCGCTGGATCGACCTTGGCCAGCTGTGCCGGGTCGAACGCATCACCCTGCTCGAAGCGCGCGATGTCGGCCGCGCCCAGGCGCTGGATCAACGCCTGGCCCTGGGTCACGTTCAGATCGCTGAAGTCGCGCAGCACGATGCGGTCGGCGCGCTGCTCGCCCTGGCCCAGTGCTTCCAGCACATAGCGGCCATGGCCGGCGGCCACGTCCAGCACCCGCACCGGCGTGCCCTGCCCGCGCAGGCGCTGTGCGGCGTCGCGCAGCAGTTCCTGCAGGTGCTGGCCACGCACGCGGATGCCACGCCAGCCGATCGCATCCAGGTAGTTGCGGTCGACCATCCGCCCCAATGGGCCCTTGCCGCGCGCCTCATTCCGGTAGATGTAGTCCAGCGTGCTACCGGAATCGAAACCGGTCTGCAGGCCCAGCGCGATGCCTTCGGACAGCGTGCCGCCGAAGCGCAGGCCGCCACGTACCACGCGCCAGCGCAGGTCGGCCAGGCTGTTGCGTTCCGGTGGCCAGGCCAGTATCTCCGACTCTTCGAAGGTCGGCCCATGGCGGTGCGCGTCGCGCCGTGACAGCTCGCGCAACGGTTCGGCGAAACGCGCCTGGATGAAGCTGCGGATGCGCGCCAGTGCCGGTGCCCGATCGCGCTCGCCCAGCGTGTCGTGGAAGAAGCCCGGCAGGTGCACCCGCTCCTTGATCGGGCTGGACAGGCGCTCATAGAAGCGATCCTGCGGGCCACGGTGCACCACGAAATCCGAGCCGGACACCAGCAGCTGCACCGGCACGCTGATCGCCTGCGCATCGGCCACGATGCGGTCGGCCGCTTCGTACAGGCCCAGCAGCACGCGCACCGAGATCGGCCGGGTGATCAGCGGATCGGTACGGTAGCTTTCCACCCGCGCCGGGTCATGGGTCAGCCACTGCGGCTTGACGTAGCTGTTGACGAAGAAGTTGCCGCGCAGCTTCTGCATCAAGGCCAGGCCCGGCCGCGCGAACGGCACGTACAGCTTCACCTTGAACGCCGGTGAAGCCATCACCAGCGCACGCAGGCGTGGCGCGTAATCGTGCACCCAGGTCGCGGCGACCACCGCCCCTACGCTCTGCGCGATCACCACGATGTCTTCCACCGCAATGCCGTGCTCGGCGCCGATGTGGGCGATGAAGCTGTCCAGGTCGCGCACCAGCGCCGGGAAGCCCGGTGCATCGCCACGCGCACCCGGCGAACGGCCATTGCCGCGCGCATCCCAGGCGAAGAAGGCGGTGTCGGGCAGGTCCAGCTCATCGACCAGGTGGGTGACACGCCCGGAGTGCTCGTGGCCGCGGTGCAGCAGCACGATGGCCCGGGTGGCCGGGGTGGCGGTGGTGCCCGCCCAGTACCGGTAGAACAGCGGTACCTGGTCGAAGCTGTGGAATTCCCGTTCCTGCGCCTGACGCATGCAATCTCCTGATTGTCTTTTTGTATCTGCTTGATTAATTCGACGAAACCGCCGTTTCCCGCAGTCCGCGACGGACGCGGTTGATCATGGTCAGCATGCACAGCACCGCCATGGCCGCAGCCACGCCAGTGACCGTCATCGCGCCAACCCACTCAGACGCCAGCAGCAGACCCAGCACGCCGACGACGAAGGCGCGGTCACTCTTGCCCATCGGGCCGTCATAGCGGCGGCTGGCACCGACCATCAGCCCCAGCACCCCGGCGTACTCGCTCAGCGCCGCCGTCCAGGCCAGCAGCCACAGCACTTCCGGGCGCACGCCCGGCACGCTGAGCAGGCTCAGGTACAGCGCCGCGTCGGCGATCACATCGCACAGCTCGTTCAGATAGGCGCCTAGCCGCGACTGCTGGCCGAACTCGCGGGCCAACATGCCGTCCACGGCGTTGAGCGCCATGCGCAGCAGCATCCACAGCGGCAGCAGCAGGTACAGCAGGGGCTGGGCCGGCGCGCAGCACCAGACGGCGGCAGCGACCAGCAGCGAGACCACGGCCGCGGTCACGGTCACCGCATTGGCGGTGATCCCCATGCGGTACAGACCGCGTACGGCCGGACGCAACAGGTCCTGAAAACGTCCTTTCAATGCATAGATCGACACGATCCGAACCCGCTGATCCTTGGCAGTTCCGGCACAGCCTACCCGATTGGAGCAGCGCGCCCCATCGAATTGCTGGCGGACCGTCCCCGGCCAGGCTGTGCTGAAGGCGGCCACAGGCCG
The DNA here is from genome assembly GCF_049384345.1 of Stenotrophomonas sp. CASM110. NCBI lineage: Bacteria > Pseudomonadati > Pseudomonadota > Gammaproteobacteria > Lysobacterales > Lysobacteraceae > Stenotrophomonas > Stenotrophomonas sp. CASM110. The sequence continues at coordinate 8,406 of NZ_JBMRGI010000021.1, read as the reverse complement.
TGGGTGCGGGTCGATTTTCCCCGCCGGCGCCCGCCACCGGCCCCCACCGCCTACAATATCGGCCCCGCTCCGCTGCCGATTCTGTCCCATGACTGCTGATCTGTTGCCCGTCCGCCGGGCCCTCCTCTCCGTTTCCGACAAGACCGGCCTGGTCGAGCTGGCCACTGCGCTGGCGGCACGCGGCGTGGAGCTGTTGTCCACCGGCGGCACCGCCAAGGCGATCCGCGATGCGGGCCTGGCCGTGAAGGACGTGGCCGAGGTCACCGGCTTCCCGGAAATGATGGACGGCCGGGTCAAGACCCTGCACCCGATGGTGCACGGCGGCCTGCTGGGCCGCTCCGGCCTGGATGACGCAGTGATGGCCGAGCACGGTATCGGTGCCATCGACCTGCTGGTGCTGAACCTGTACCCGTTCGAATCGGTCACCGCCCAGGCCGACTGCACCCTGGCCGACGCGGTCGAGAACATCGACATCGGCGGCCCGGCCATGCTGCGCTCGGCGGCCAAGAACTTCGCCCGCGTGGCGGTGGCCACCGATCCGTCGCAGTACGCCGAGCTGCTGGCCTCGCTGGAGGCCAACAACGGCCAGATGACGGCGGCCACCCGCTTCGCATTCTCGGTGGCCGCGTTCAACCGCGTCGCCCAGTACGATGCGGCGATCAGCAACTACCTGTCGGCGGTCACCGCCACTGACGCCGCCGTGCCGGCCCGTGCCGAGTACCCGGCGCAGATGAACTCCACCTTCGTGAAGGTGATGGACCTGCGCTATGGCGAGAACCCGCACCAGAGCGGCGCGTTCTACCGCGACCTGTACCCGGTGCCGGGCACGCTGGCCACCTTCCAGCAGCTGCAGGGCAAGGAGCTGAGCTACAACAACCTGGCCGACGCCGATGCGGCGTGGGAATGCGTGCGCCAGTTCGATGCGCCGGCCTGCGTCATCGTCAAGCACGCCAACCCGTGCGGCGTGGCCGTCGGTGCCGGCAACGGCGATGCCTACGAGCTGGCCTACGCCACCGACCCGACCAGCGCCTTCGGCGGCATCATCGCCTTCAACAAGCCGCTGGATGCCGCCACCGCCAAGGTGATCCTCGACCGCCAGTTCGTCGAAGTGCTGATCGCCCCGGACTACGAGCCGGCCGCGCTGGAGTACGCGCAGAAGAAGGCCAACGTGCGCGTACTGCGCATCCCGCACGGCGACGGGCTGAACAACTTCGACAGCAAGCGCGTCGGCTCGGGCCTGCTGCTGCAGTCCTCGGACAACCGCGGCATGACCCGCGACGAACTGAAGGTGGTCAGCAGGCTGGCGCCGACCGACAAGCAGTTCACCGACCTGCTGTTCGCCTGGAACGTGGCCAAGTTCGTGAAGTCCAACGCGATCGTCTACGCCAAGGACAACCGCACCATCGGTGTCGGTGCCGGCCAGATGAGCCGCGTGTACTCGGCCCGCATCGCCGGCATCAAGGCCGCCGATGCGAACCTGGTGGTCGAGGGCTCGGTGATGGCCTCCGACGCCTTCTTCCCGTTCCGCGATGGCATTGATGCCGCTGCAGCCGCCGGCATCAAGGCGGTCATCCAGCCGGGCGGTTCGATGCGCGATGCCGAAGTGATCGCCGCCGCCGACGAACATGGCCTGGCCATGGTGTTCACCGGCGTGCGCCACTTCCGCCACTGATCCGCATCACCAAGCCGGGCCCTGCCCGGCTTTTCTCTTCCGTACCCGAGAACCCTGTCCCATGAAGATCCTCGTCATCGGCTCTGGCGGCCGCGAACACGCCCTGGCATGGAAGCTGGCCCAGTCCTCCCGTGTCACCGAAGTGATCGTGGCGCCCGGCAACGCCGGTACCGCCAGCGAAGACACGTGCCGCAACGTGGCAGTCAAGGTCACCGATATCGACGGCCTGCTGGCGCTGGCCCAGGCCGAAGGCGTAGCGCTGACCGTGGTCGGCCCGGAAGTACCGCTGGTGGCCGGCGTGGTCGACCGCTTCCGCGCCGCCGGCCTGCGCATCTTCGGGCCGACCGCCGCCGCCGCGCAGCTGGAAGGCAGCAAGGCCTACGCCAAGGACTTCCTGGCCCGCCACAACATCCCCACCGCGTACTACGCCGTGCACAGCGACGTGGACGCCGCGCTGGCGTATGTACGCGAGAAGGGCGCACCGATCGTGGTCAAGGCCGATGGCCTGGCCGCCGGCAAGGGCGTGATCGTGGCGATGAGCCTGACCGAGGCCGAGGACGCGGTGCGTGACATGCTGTCCGGCAACGCGTTTGGCGATGCCGGTGCGCGCGTGGTCATCGAGGAATTCCTCGACGGTGAGGAAGCCAGCTTCATTTCGATGGTGGACGGCGTGCATGCGCTGCCGATGGCCACCTCGCAGGACCACAAGCGCGTCGGCGACGGCGACACCGGCCCGAACACCGGCGGCATGGGCGCCTATTCGCCGGCCCCGGTGGTGACGCCGGAGGTGCATGCACGGGTGATGCGCGAGGTGGTGAACCCCACCGTGCAGGGCATGATCGCCGACGGCATCCCGTTCACCGGTTTCCTCTACGCCGGCCTGATGATCGATGCCAGCGGCGCACCGAAGGTGATCGAATTCAACGTGCGCTTTGGCGACCCGGAAACCCAGCCAGTGATGCTGCGCCTGCAGTCGGACCTGGTCGAGCTGGTGGAAGCGGCTATCGATGGCCGCCTGGATGAGGTCGAAGCGCAGTGGGACGCGCGCCCGTCGCTGGGCGTGGTGCTGGCGGCCAGGCCGTACCCGGAAGCGCCGATCACCGGTGACGTGATTTCCGGCCTGGACGACGTGCCGGCCAGTGCCAAGGTGTTCCATGCCGGTACGGCATTGGATGCGCAGGGCCACGTGGTCAGTGCGGGCGGTCGCGTGCTGTGCGTGGCCGCACTGGGCGACAGCGTGCGCGACGCGCAGGCCAATGCCTATGCCGGCGTGGCCAAGGTGAGCTGGGCCAACGCGTTCCACCGCAACGACATCGGTTGGCGCGCGATCGCACGCGAGGGGTGAGGCACACCCCCGCTTCCATGCATGGCGCGGATTGAATACCACAGTAAAGCAAAGGCCCGGCATTGCCGGGCCTTTGCTTTACAGGACTGCTTCGAGACCCTTCCGATCAATCAGGTTCAAAAGCTTCAGCGACGGCCCGCTCGGCTTCTTCCCGCCCTGTTCCCAGCTACGGACCGTCGAAACGCTGGTGTTGAGCACACCTGCGAACACCGGCTGGCTAAGTTCCAACGACGTGCGAAGTGCACGGATCTGGGCGCTGCTGTATTCGGGCACAGGCCTCAGACAAAGCGCCTCGTACATGCTCATGCGCCGCTTGTCGATGAAGCCGCTGGCGTAAAGGCCCGCCGCGCCTTCATGCACCGCATCGAGGATCGCACTCTTTGCACGTCCATGTTCAACCGTCTTTGTCATGGCAAATCTCCTGCAGTTCTCCGCAGATAACTGCCCTGTCCAACTGTTCAGTGCTCATTCTCGAGAACTCAGACGCATACAGCTGAAGGGCGTCCCGTTCCGCAATACTGATGGTCGCGCGCGCGTTCTTCTCGTAGCAGAAGAGAAAGAACCAGTAGTGCCCCACCCTAGTTGCGACAATAACGCGGGCGCCACCGCGCTTTCCGCGGCCCGGCAGCGCAACCCGCTTTTTGAGAAGGCCGCCCCTATATCTGCATCAATCAGTCCTTGACGCATTTCCACCGCTGCGCGGCACAAGGCTCTATCGGTCAGTGAAGAACGTCGTGTACTGCGGTTGAAGCTTCGAGTGCGGAAGACACGTGACATGATCATACCGTGCCACCGAGTGGTACGGCGCGAAAATCAGCGTCCAGCGCATGCTCCGGTCGGCGCAGCTGCCGCCCTGGCGCCAGGATTGATCCACGCCATGCGTGGATGCGCTCCAGAAACAAAAAGGCCCGGCATCTCCGCCGGGCCTTTCTTCAATCCAACGCCACCCCGCTTACGCGGTGAACAGCGCCTTCATCTTCTTCAGCGCGTTCGCTTCAACCTGGCGGATGCGCTCGGCCGACACGCCGTACTCGTCGGCCAGTTCCTGCAGCGTCACCTTGCTGTCCGCGTCCAGCCAGCGGCGGCGGATGATGTCGCGCGAGCGGGCATCCAGTTCCGCCAGGCCTTCGCGCAGCAGCTGCATCTGGTTGTCTTCGCTGTCCTCGCGCTCGTAGGCCATCGACGGGTCTTCGTCATCGGCAACCAGGAACGCAGCCGGCGACGGCGGCGCGTGCTCGTTGTCCTCGTCGGTCGGCGCATCGAACCCGATATCGCGACCCGACAGGCGCGACTCCATTTCCATGACCTCGCGCTCGGACACGTTCAGGTCCTTGGCCACCGCGCTCACTTCCGCCGCGTTCATCCAGCCCAGGCGCGTCTTCGACTTGCGCAGGTTGAAGAACAGCTTGCGCTGCGCCTTGGTGGTGGCGACCTTCACGATGCGCCAGTTCTTCAGGATGAACTCGTGCATCTCGGCACGGATCCAGTGCACCGCGAAGGAAACCAGGCGCACGCCCATGTCCGGGTCGAAGCGCTTGACCGCCTTCATCAGGCCGATGTTGCCTTCCTGGATCAGGTCGCCCAGGGCAAGGCCGTAGCCGTTGTAGCCGCGGGCCACGTGCACCACGAAGCGCAGGTGCGAATGCACCAGCTCGCGGGCAGCGTCCAGATCGTTGCCGTCGCGGAAGCGACGGGCCAGGTCCTGTTCGTCATCGACCGACAGCACCGGGATCTGGTGCACGGCACCGATGTAGGCGTCCAGCGAACCGAGCGCACTGGGAATCGGGAGATTGTTTGCCACAAGGGCAGTAGAGGTGTTCTGGCTCATAGGCACCCATCTTAGCAGTCCGGGATTTGGACTGCTAAAGGAGGAAAAAGTTCCAGCATCCCATTGATGCAACACTGGTCCCAAACAGAGCCCTACCGTAGCGCGATTTGATGACAGTGGCGAGCATGGTTTTCGGGATTCACAATCCCTTGGAATTCAAGCAATTACCTGCCGTAAAGCGGCCGATTCCGGTCAAGCGGAGCTGAACGGGCCGTTCTGAAGGCCCATTCAGGCCCGGGAACGTTGCCCGCTGTTCAGGCCCAGCGGCCCGCCGGCCCTCAGAGTGCCGAGCGCGGCGGCAGCGACCAGTCGATCGGGGCCTGGCCGCGGCGCTGCAGGTACTCGTTGGCCATCGAGAAATGACGACAGCCGAGGAAGCCCCGATGGGCCGAAAGCGGCGACGGATGCGGCGACTTCAGCACGCGATGGCGGCGGGTGTCGATCACCTTGCCCTTCTGCTGCGCATAGGCGCCCCAGAGCATGAACACCAGCCCTTCGCGCTCGCGGTTGAGCACATCCACCACGTGGTCGGTGAAGCCTTCCCAGCCACGACCCTGGTGCGCACCGGCCTTGCCCTCTTCCACCGTCAGTACCGCATTGAGCAGCAGCACGCCACGCTGCGCCCACGGAATCAGGCAGCCGTGGTCCGGACGCGGGATACCGAGATCGCTCTCGATCTCCTTGTAGATGTTCAGCAGCGACGGCGGCACCGGCACGCCCGGCGGCACCGAGAAACTCAGGCCATGTGCCTGGCCGCGACCGTGGTACGGGTCCTGCCCGAGGATCACCACCTTCACCTGCTCGAACGGCGTGGCGTCGAACGCGGCGAAGATCTGCGGGCCGGGCGGGAACACCGCCGCGCCACTGGCCTTGCGCTGGCGCAGGAAGCTGGACAGCTCGCGCATCTGCGGCTGCAACAGATAATCGCCGACATGCTGCTTCCAGCTCGGTTCCAGCTGGATCGTCGGGGTGTCGGCTACTTCATCCATCATCGCAACAGAGGTCCATCGTTCAATCGGGCCAGCCTCAGCTGGAACAGCACCTTGGTGACCAGCAGCCGTTCTTCGATCGGCTTGAGCACCAGGTCGTTGGCACCGGACTGCAGCAGCCCGGTCTGGTTGTGCGGGTTGCCATCGCCGGTCATCACCAGCACCGGCAGGCGTCGCTTGCCGTAGCCGAAATCCACGCGCACGCGCTGCACCACGTCGCGACCGCTCAGTTCGCCCTTCAGGGTGACGTCGGTCAGCACCAGGTCGATGCGGTGGCGACTGCGGCCCAGCGACTCGGCGGTGAGCAGGGTGAACGCTTCTTCGGCGCTGACCACGTGCAGCACGTTCAACTGCTGGCGTTCCAGCATGCGCTTGGTGGCCTCGGCCACCACGCGGCTGTCCTCGATATAGAGGATGGTGGCACCGGGGATGGTCTGCGGCTGCACGTAGCCGCGGATGAAGGTCGCCAGTGCTTCATGGCCGAGCGATTTGTCGAAATAGTCGGTGACGTACTCGGTGAAGCGGCGCTGCTCAAGGTGCTGCTGGGCATCGCCGGAGACCACGATCACCGGCACATAGGCCTGGCCGGCCGCTTCGCGCACCATCCGCGCCAGCGCCAGGCCGTCGCCATCGCGCAGGGTCAGCGAGGTCGTCACCAGGTCCACCGGCCCCTGTGCCAGCGCCTGCTGTGCGTCCTCGATGCTGTCGCAGCCGATCACCTCCACGCCCGGCAGGTCACGCTGCAGGACGTCGGCGATCAGCTTGCGCACCAGCTTCGAGCCATCGACCACCATCACCCGCGTCGCGGGCCCTTCAAGGTGTTTCAGCGCTTGCGGTTGCATGCCGGTCTCAGGTGTCGGTCGGGCGGGTCTGGCGGAGGAAGTGGCCGGTGACCAGCCAGGCGCCCAGCCAACCCAGCAGCAGCGTGCCGAGCAGGACCAGGCCGCCGTGCAGCAGGTCCAGGCCGTGCAGTACGAACGGGCTGCCGTAGCTGCGCGAGAGTTCGGCCAGCGGCATGCGCAGGGCGGCACCCGCAGCGCCGATCAGGGCCAGCGCCACCGCGCCGGCGCCCAGGCCGTACCACGCGCCCAGGTACAGGAACGGGCGGCGGATGAAGCCATCGCTGGCGCCGAGCAGCTGCAGCACGCCGATCTCTTCGCGGCGGGCCTGGATGTCCAGGCGCACCGTGTTGCCGACCACCAGCGCGGCACCTGCGCCGAGCAGGACCGACAGCACCTGCACCAGCCGCGCACCGAAGGCAAGCCAGGCATCCAGGCGCTGGCGCCACAGCGCATCGTGCTGCACCAGGTCGGCCTCGGGCAGGCTTTCCAGCGCGCGCGCCAGGCGTGCGTCGTCCTTGCCCTGGCCGGGAGTGATCACCAGCAGCGAAGGCAGCGGATTGTCGTTGAGTGCGTCGATCGCCTCACCCAGGCCGGCATCGCGCAGTTCCTGCAGGCCCTGCTCGGGCGTGCGCACGTTCACTTCGGCCACGTCGTCGCGGTCGCGCAGCTGGCCGGCCAGGCGCAGCGCGCCGGGTGCATCGACGTTGCCCTTCAGGAACACGTTGATGTCGCGCGACTGCTGCACGCTGCCGGCGAACTGCTTGAGGTTGTCCAGCGCGATCGACAGGCCCAGCGGCAGCGCCAGCGCCAGCGCCATGACCATCACCGTCAGCAGGGTCGCCCATGGCTTGCGGCAGGCGCGGCCCAGGCTGAACACCACGCTGTGCACGTGGTGCTGGAACCAGACGCCCACGCGCGAGGGGGCGGCGGCTTCGCTGTTTTCGTTCTTCGCCATCGGTTACTCCGCCAGGTCCTGCGGCGAGATGTCATCCACCAGCCGGCCATGGTCGAGGATCAGCACGCGCTTGCGCATGCGGCGCAGCAGCGGCAGGTCGTGGCTGACCACCAGCACGCTGGTGCCGCGCGAGGGCAGCTCGGCGAACAGGGCCATGATCTCCGCCGCCAGGGTCGGGTCGAGGTTGCCGGTCGGCTCATCGGCCACCAGCAGCTTGGGCTCGCCGACGATGGCGCGGGCGATGCCCACGCGCTGCTGCTCGCCGGCCGACAGCTGCGAGGGCAGCGCCTTCTCGCGATGGCCCAGGCCCATCCGCTCCAGCACCGAGCGCACGCGCTTGCTGATGTCGCCACGGCGGGTGCCGCGCAGGATCAGCGGCAGCGCCACGTTCTCGGCGATCGAGCGGTCCATCAGCAGCCGGTGGTCCTGGTAGACCGCGCCCACCGCGCGTCGGTGGCGGGGCACGTCGCCGCCGCGCACCTTCAGCAGGTTGCGCTCGTCGAACACCACCGCGCCGCGGCTGGGCCGCTCGTCGAGGTGGATCAACTTGAGCAGGGTGCTCTTGCCCGCACCGGAATGGCCGGTGACGAACAGCATCTCGCCCGGCGCGACCTCGAAGCTGACATCGATCAGCGCCTCGTGGCCACCGGCGTACTGTTTGCTGACATTGTCGAAGCGCAGGACACTCATGCCCCGATTATGCAGGAGCGGCGCGACCTCGTGGAGACGGTGGCGCCGATCGGTAGTGCCGGCCGCTGGCCGGCAGCCATGTGGG
>NZ_JBMRGI010000020.1:0-91511 GCF_049384345.1 Stenotrophomonas sp. CASM110 | reverse complement strand
TTTCGGGTGACGGTTGGTTCTTCACGCCATGCGTGGATGAGGTGTATCGGAAAACAAGAAGGGGTCGGATCCGTTTTCCTGCGGAAAACGGATCCGACCCCAACCCAAAGCCCGCGGCTGTTGCCGTTGCCTTTGCTCTTGCTCTTCTTTTTCTTTTCCTGCGGTGACGGACACGGAAACTGTCCGTGGCCGGGCGGGTGGGTTGGCTGGGGGCGTGAGCCGCATGGATGCGGCGACCGAGCCTACAGGGACGTATTCACGGCGTCCCCCAGACAATCCACCCGCCCGGCCAAGCCAAGCATCGCTGAACCATCACCGCAGAGGGGGCTCAACCCGGTGGCCGGGAACCCTCAATACCCCGCTGCCTGCCCGTCCTTGCGACTCTCCGAAGCTCCGTAATAAACCCCGCTCTCGGGGTCGCGCATGATCGCCTGGTACCCGCCATAAGGCCCATCGGCGAACACGATGCGATGCCCCTTGCGCATCAGCGCACGCACCGTCTCGTACGGGAAGCCGGTTTCCAGATTCACTTCACCACCGTCGGTCATCGCCGTGGCCTGCCCGGTCGGTTCGGTCGAGCCCTCGTGCTGGATGCGCGGTGCATCACCGGCTTCCTGCAGGTTCATGCCGAAATCCACCAGGTTCATCACAATCTGCGCGTGGCCCTGCGGCTGCATCGCGCCGCCCATCACGCCGAAGCTGGCGTACGGCTTGCCGCCCTTGGTGATGAACGCCGGAATGATCGTCTGGAACGGCCGCTTGCCCGGTGCATAGCCGTTGGGATGGTTCTTCTGCAGCACGAACATCTCGCCACGATCCTGCAGGATGAAGCCCAGCCCCGGCGGCGCCATGCCGCTGCCCATGCCGCGGTAGTTGGACTGGATCAACGACACCATCATGCCGTCGGCGTCGGCCACGGTCATGTAGATCGTGTCGCCTTCTTCCAGCTGCTTCGGCGTGCCCGGCTGCACTTCCTTCAGCGCCTTGTCCATCGAGATCAGTGCGCGGCGCTGCGCGGCGTATTCCTTGGAGATCAGCTTCTGCACCGGCGCCGGCTGGAAGGCCATGTCGGCATAGAAGCGCGCACGGTCGGCGAAGGCCAGCTTCTTCGCTTCGACGAACAGGTGCACGTGCTCGGGTGAACCGAACGGGATCTTCGAGAAATCGTAGCCTTCCAGCACGTTGAGGATCTGCAGGGCGGCGATGCCCTGGCTGTTCGGCGGCAGCTCCCACACGTCGTAGCCACGGTAGTTGCTGCTGACCGGTTCGACCCACTCACCATGGTGGTCGGCCATGTCCTGGTAGCTCAGGTAGCCACCATTGGCCTTGAAGTAGTCGCCGATGGTGTGGGCAATGGCGCCCTTGTAGAAGGCATCGCGTCCGCCGTCGGCAATCTGCTGCAGGGTGCTGGCCAGGTTCGGGTTCTTCCACATCTCGCCCTTGCGCGGGGCGTGGCCGTTGATCGTGAACTGCTCCTTGAAGCCCGGGTACTGCGACAGCTTGGGCACCGAGCGGTCCCAGTAGTAGGCGATCACCTCGGCGACGGGATGGCCCTCGCGCGCGTAGCGGATGGCCGGCGCCAGGTTGTCGGCCATCGGCTTGCGGCCGAAGCGGTCGTGCAGCGCGAACCAGCCGTCGACCGCGCCGGGCACGGAGACCGGCAGCGGGCCGGTGGCCGGGATGTCCTTCAGGCCACGTCGCTGGAACTCGGCCAGGGTCAGCGACTTCGGCGAGCGCCCCGAACCGTTGTAGCCGTAGAGCTTCTGCGTCTTCGGGTCCCAGACGATGGCGAACAGGTCGCCACCGATGCCGTTGCCGGTCGGCTCCATCAGGCCAAGCGCGGCGTTGGCGGCGATCGCCGCGTCCACCGCCGAGCCTCCCCCTTTCATCACGTCCAGTGCAATCTGGGTGGCCAGCGGCTGCGAGGTAGCGGCCATCGCATGCGGGGCGATCACCTCCGAACGGGTGGCAAAGGTGTGGCCGGTGATGCGGTCGGCGGCCGAAGACAGTGCGGGCACAGCGGCCAGTACAGCGGCGGCCAGCAGGGAACGGGCAAGGCGTCGGGACACGGTCGGGTTCCGATGGAAGGGTGGTCCCCCGATCTTCGCCGCTGCGGCCATCCTGGGGTATCGGGCAGAGGTCATGGACGTTGGTCCTGGGGTGGGTGTGCAAGGTCCGCACCCAGCAAGGCGAGGATCCGCCGGATTCCGCGCAAAAACCGTCCTGAAAGGAGTGAATTCCGGTTCACCGAAACACTTTCAGCGGCAACCATCCTTGTGCCACAGGCGATTGCGCCGGATGCAACGGAAACCAACAAGAATTCCGTCGCGAGGGTTGACATCGCCAAAACGGCTGTGTTTCTCTCGATCACATGTTGCATCACAACACGCCACCGCGAACCCACAACGAAGCCGCCGACATCGGCGCCGCCTCGCTGCGTTCGATTCTTGTGCTCGTACTTATTACCCAACCAACAGGTGCGGGACGAGCCAGCGTGTAAGCAACGAATACACCGGAACTCTTCAAAAACCCGCACCCGCCCCGGTGCGGGTTTTTTCATTTCAGAACCTGGTTTCAGACGCAACCACCATGCACAACGCCCAACGCAAAACCCGGACCCACACCGCCGCCACGCCTCGTGGTGGCTGTGCCTGCGCGGCGCATGGTGCCTCCTCCACCGCTTTCCCCTGACCGGCCGGTACGTCACCTCGACGACCGGCCGTTCTTTTTTTCTTCCCACCGCAAGGAACCTCCCCCATGAGCACCAACGACCTGCCCCAGACCAAGATCGCCGTCATCGGCTACGGCAGCCAGGGCCGCGCCCACGCACTGAACCTGCGCGAATCCGGCTTCGACGTGGTGGTAGGCCTGCGTCCGGGCGGCCCGACCGAAGTCAAGGCACAGGCCGACGGCTTCACCGTGAAAGCACCGGCCGACGCGGTGAAGGATGCGGACCTGGTCGCCGTGCTGACCCCGGACATGGTGCAGAAGAAGCTCTACGACGACGTGCTGGCGCCGAACATGAAGCAGGGTGCGGTGCTGCTGTTCGCGCACGGCCTGAACGTGCACTTCGACATGATCAGGCCGCGCGACGACCTGGACGTGGTGCTGGTTGCGCCCAAGGGCCCGGGCGCGCTGGTGCGCCGCGAGTACGAGATCGGCCGTGGCGTGCCCTGCATCTGGGCGGTCTACCAGGACAAGAGCGGCAAGGCGGCCGAGTACGCACTGGCCTATGCGGCCGGCCTCGGCGGTGCACGCGCCAACCTGATCCAGACCACCTTCAAGGAAGAGACCGAGACCGACCTGTTCGGCGAGCAGGCGGTGCTGTGCGGCGGTGCCTCGGCACTGGTGCAGGCCGGTTTCGAGACCCTGGTCGAAGCGGGCTACCAGCCGGAGATCGCCTACTACGAAGTGCTGCACGAACTGAAGCTGATCGTCGACCTGTTCTATGAAGGCGGTATCTCGCGCATGCTGGAATTCATCTCCGAGACCGCGCAGTACGGGGACTACGTCAGCGGCCCGCGGGTGATCGACGCCGGCACCAAGGCGCGCATGAAGGAAGTGCTGAAGGACATCCAGGACGGCACCTTCACCAAGAACTGGGTGGCCGAGTACGAAGCGGGCCTGCCGAACTACAACCGGTTCAAGCAGGCCGACCTGGAGCACCCGATCGAGAAGGTGGGCAAGGAACTGCGCGCCAAGATGGTCTGGTTGCAAGGACAGGCCGCGTAACCGCGCGGCCCTCCCCCACCCGCTTTGCAAGGTTCCCCCATGAACTCTTCCACACACCGCAGCGCGCCGCCCAACGGCGCGCGCTGGCTGACCCAGGCGCTGGAAGCCGAAGGCATCCGCACGCTGTTCGGCTATCCCGGCGGCACCATCATGCCGTTCTACGACGCGCTGGTGGATTCGTCGCTGAAGCACATCCTGGTGCGCCACGAGCAGGGTGCCGCACTGGCGGCGAATGGATTCGCCCGCGCCAGCGGCCAGGTCGGCGTCTGCGTGGCCACCTCCGGCCCGGGCGCCTCCAACCTGGTCACCGGCATTGCCGATGCGATGCTGGATTCGGTGCCGATGGTCTGCATCACCGGCCAGGTCGCCACGCCGCTGCTGGGTACTGACGCTTTCCAGGAACTGGATGTGTTCGGCCTGACCATGCCGATCGTCAAGCACAGCTGGCTGGTGCGCAGCGTCGACGACCTGCCGCGCGTGGTCGCCGATGCCTTCCGCGTCGCCCGCGAGGGCCGGCCCGGCCCGGTGCTGATCGACCTGCCCAAGGACGTGCAGCTGGCCGATGCCAGCCACCTGCCGGCGCACGTGCCGAGCAGCGTCGAGCCGCCACCTGCGCCGGCCGAAGCGGCCATCGCCGAAGCCATCGCCGCACTGGCGGCCGCCGAGAAGCCGGTGGTCTACGCCGGTGGCGGCATCGCGCTGGGCGATGCGGTGCAGGACCTGCGCGACTTCGTCGAAGCCAGCGCCATCCCCACCGTGATGACCCTGCGTGGCCTGGGCGCGCTGCCGGCCAGCCATCCGCAGTCACTGGGCATGCTGGGCATGCACGGTACCCGCGCGGCCAACATGGCGGTGCAGGAAAGCGACCTGCTGCTGGTGCTGGGTGCACGCTTCGACGACCGCGCCACCGGCAAGCTGGCCGAGTTCGCACCGTTCGCCCGCGTCGTCCATATCGATGCCGACGCCTACGAGATCTCCAAGCTGCGCAGCGCCGATGTCGCCGTGCCTGGCAACGTCGGCCATGCCATCCGTGCCCTGCGTGCGGCCTTCCCCTCCCCCAAGGCCCACCAGGACGCGTGGCGCAGGCGTTGCGCGCAGCACCGCGACCGCTTCTCGGCACGCTACGACGCACCGGGCCAGCACATCTACGCCCCGGCGCTGCTGAAGCGCCTGAGCGAGCTGGCCCCGGCCGATGCGGTGATCGCCTGCGATGTCGGCCAGCACCAGATGTGGGTGGCGCAGCACTGCCGCTTCAACCACCCGCGCAACCACCTGACCAGTGGCGCGCTGGGCACCATGGGCTTCGGCCTGCCGGCGGCGATGGGTGCGCAGTTCGCATGCCCGGAGCGCACCGTGGTGCTGGTGTCCGGCGACGGCAGCTTCATGATGAACGTGCAGGAGCTGGCGACCATCGCGCGTTGCCGCCTGCCGGTGAAGATCGTGCTGCTGGACAACAGTTCGCTGGGCATGGTGCGGCAGTGGCAGGAACTGTTCTTCGCCGAGCGTTACAGCGAGATCGACCTGTCCGACAACCCGGACTTCGTGGCGCTGGCACAGGTGTTCGGCATCGCCGCCACCCGCATCGACAACCGCGACGACGTGGAAGGCGGCCTGGCCGCGCTGCTGGCCGAACCGGGCCCGGCCCTGCTGCACGTGGCCATCGATGCACGTGCCAACGTGTGGCCACTGGTGCCGCCGAACACCGCCAACAGCACGATGCTGGAAAGCAACCCCGCCCATGCCCGCCAGGAGACCCCCAATGCAATACCGGCTTGACCTGGTGCTGCACCCGGCCGAAGGCGCGCTGCTGCGCGTGATCGGCATGGCCGAACGCCGCGGCTTCGCACCGCGCGCGATCAGCGGTGCGCCGGTGGCCGACGACGATGGCCGCTGGCACCTGCAGCTGGTGGTGGATGGCCAGCGCCCGGCGGAAACGCTGTGCCGGCAGATCGAGAAGATCTACGACTGCGTGTCCGTGCAGGTCACTGCCGTGGAAGGAGCATCCGTATGAACACCCGTACCGTAGTGACCACGGTGCCGGTACGGAGGCGTCTTCTTCGCCGCCCGTGCCCGCATGCGGCGGTCGCCCGCACCGCGCTGGTGGCCCATGCCGGCCGCTGATGCCAGCCAGGAAAGCGATGTCGGCGACGTAAGCGTCGCCGACGTACTGGCGGCGCAGGCCCGGCTGCGGCGCTTCCTGCCGCCTACCCCGCTGCACCATGCCGAGCGCTTCGGCACCTGGCTGAAGCTGGAGAACCTGCAGCGCACCGGGTCCTACAAGGTACGCGGCGCGTTGAACGCGCTGCTGGCCGGCCGCGAGCGCGGCGATACCCGGCCGGTGATCTGCGCCTCGGCCGGCAACCATGCCCAGGGCGTGGCGTGGGCGGCCTACCGCCTGGACGTGCCGGCCATCACCGTGATGCCGCATGGCGCACCGGCCACCAAGATCGCCGGCGTCGCCCACTGGGGCGCGACCGTTCGCCAGCACGGCACCAGCTACGACGAGGCCTACGCCTTCGCGGTCGAACTGGCACAGCGACACGGCTACCGCTTCCTGTCCGCGTTCGACGACGCCGATGTGATCGCGGGCCAGGGCACGGTCGGCATCGAGCTGGCCGCACACGCGCCGGACGTGGTGATCGTGCCGATCGGCGGCGGTGGACTGGCCTCCGGCGTTGCACTGGCGCTGAAATCGCAGGGCGTGCGCGTGATTGGCGCGCAGGTGGAAGGCGTCGATTCGATGGCACGTGCGATCCGCGGCGACGTGCGCGAGATCGCCCCGGTTGCCTCTCTGGCCGACGGCGTGCGGGTGAAGATTCCCGGCTTCCTGACCCGCCGCCTGTGCACCTCGCTGCTGGACGATGTGGTGATCGTGCGCGAGGCCGAACTGCGCGAAACGCTGGTCCGGCTTGCGCTGGAGGAACACATCATCGCCGAGGGCGCGGGCGCGTTGGCGCTGGCGGCCGGCCGCCGCGTCGCCGGCCGCCGCAAGTGTGCGGTGGTGTCCGGCGGCAACATCGATGCCGGTGTCCTGGCCGGCCTGCTCACCGACATCCGTCCGCGCCCGCCACGCAAACCGCGGCGACGGCGCAGCGAAACCCCGCGCTCGCCGACCAAGGCCAGCGCCCTCGCCTCCCCCGCCTCTTCCCCTTCCCCCCTGCAAGCCGTCGCACCCGCTGTCGAGGAGATTTCCCTGTGACCACCATCGAACGAATTACCACCCCGCGCATCCGCATCTTCGACACCACCCTGCGTGACGGCGAGCAGTCCCCCGGCTGCAGCATGAGCCCGCCGCAGAAGCTGGTGATGGCGCGTGCGCTGGACGAACTGGGCGTGGACATCATCGAGACCGGCTTCCCGGCCAGCTCGCAATCCGACCGCGAGGCGATGGCGCTGATCGGCCGCGAGCTGCGCCGCCCGAGCCTGAGCCTGGCGGTGCTGTCGCGCTGCCTGCAGGCCGATATCGAGACCTCCGCACGTGCACTGGAAGCGGCAGCCAACCCGCGCCTGCACGTGTTCCTGTCGACCAGCCCGCTGCACCGCGAGCACAAGCTGCGGATGACCCGCGAGCAGGTGCTGGAGTCGGTACGCAAGCACGTCTCGTTGGCCCGTTCCTACATCGACGACGTCGAGTTCTCGGCCGAGGATGCCACCCGCACCGAGCTGGACTACCTGATCGAGGTTTCGCGCGTGGCCATTGCCGCCGGCGCCACCACCATCAACCTGCCCGACACCGTCGGCTTCACCACGCCGGAAGAAATCCGCGCGATGTTCCAGCAGGTCATCGCCGGCGTCGCCGACGTGCCGAACGCGGCCAACGTGATCTTCAGCGCGCACTGCCACAACGACCTGGGCCTGGCGGTGGCCAACTCGCTGGCCGCCATCGAAGGCGGTGCACGCCAGGTCGAGTGCACCATCAACGGCATCGGCGAGCGCGCCGGCAACTGTTCGCTGGAAGAGATCGCGATGGTGCTGAAGGTCCGCCAGGCCTTCTACGAACAGGACAGTTCGATCAACACCCCACGCATCGTCGGCACTTCGCAGCTGCTGCAGCGTCTGGTCGGCATGCCGGTACAGCGCAACAAGGCCATCGTCGGTGCCAACGCGTTCGCCCATGAATCGGGCATCCACCAGCACGGCATGCTGCGCCATCGCGGCACCTACGAAATCATGCGTCCGGAAGACGTGGGCTGGGAAGATTCGCAGATGGTGCTGGGCCGCCACAGTGGCCGCGCCGCCGTCGAAGCGCGCCTGCGTGCGTTGGGCTTCTGGCTGGACGAAGACGAACTGAAGCTGGTGTTCGAGCAGTTCAAGGGCCTGTGCGAACAGCAGCGCGTGGTCACCGATGCCGACCTGCAGACGTTGATGCAGGGCGGCTCCAGCGCGCAGGGCTACCGCCTGGCCTCGATGACCATCAGCGACGTCGGCAGCCGCGCCAACGCGCTGGTCGAACTGTCCGACCCGGATGGCAACCGCGTGGCCGAGACCGCGCAGGGCGACGGCCCGGTCGATGCGCTGTTCGGCGCGCTGTCGGCCGCCACCGGCGTGCAGCTGATGCTGGACAGCTATCACGTGCACAGCGTCGGCATCGGTGCCGATGCGCGTGGCGAAGCCAACCTGAGTGTGCGCCATGACGGCGTGGAGTACGACGGCACCGGCACCAGCAAGGACATCATCGAAGCCTCCGCGCTGGCCTGGCTGGATGTGGCCAACCGCCTGCTGCGCCAGCGTCAGGCCGCCGTCCACAGCAGCACCGACGTTCCCGCTTCCGCCACCGCCTGAGGATCCCACCATGAGCGCCTTCGACACCCCCACCCCGGCCAGCGCCGCTGGCCAGCAGTGGAACGCCCAGGACTATGCGATCGATGCCGGCTTCGTGCCGCTGCTCGGCGGTGCGGTATCGCGCCTGCTCGACCCGCGCGCCGGTGAGCGCATCCTCGACCTGGGCTGTGGCGATGGCGTACTCAGCACCGAACTGGCCCTGAGCGGTGCGCGCATCCACGGCGTGGATGCCTCGCCGGAACTGGTGATCGCCGCCCGTGCGCGCGGCGTCGACGCCCAGCTGATGGACGGCCACGCACTGTCGTTCGACAGCGAGTTCGATGCGGTGTTCAGCAATGCGGCACTGCATTGGATGACGACTCCGGACCGCGTACTGGAAGGCGTGCGCCGCGCCCTGCGCCCCGGTGGCCGCTTCGTCGCCGAGTTCGGCGGCCACGGCAACGTGGCCACGATCATCGCGGCCGTGCAGGCCGCGCGCGTGGCCCACGGGCATGGCGCCAGCACCTTCCGGTGGTACTTCCCGACGGCCGACGCCTACGCCGATCGCCTGCGCCAGCATGGCTTCCAGGTGCAACTGATCGAGTGCACGCCGCGCCCGACCGCACTGCCGACCGGCGTGGCCGGCTGGCTGCGGGTATTCGCCGCACCGCTGCTGGACGACCTGCCGGCCGAGGCCCGCGCCACCGTGCGCGAGGCGGCCACCGCACTGCTGGCCGAGCTGCCGCGTGACGCATCTGGCCAGCCGCTGGCCGACTACGTGCGCCTGCGTGTGCTCGCCCGCCGTCGCTGACTTGACCGTTCCGCTTTCCTTACTGATGTTCGCTATTTCGTACTTCTGCCAGGCATACGCATGACTTCCGCACCCCGCACCCTGTACGACAAACTGTGGGACGCCCACGTGGTGGTTCCCGAATCCGACAGCGCGCCCGCCGTGCTGTACATCGACCTGCACCTGATCCACGAGGTGACCTCGCCGCAGGCCTTCACCGAACTGCGCGAACGCGGCTTGTCGCCGCGCCGGCCGGACCGCACCAAGGCGACGATGGACCACTCCACGCCGACCCTGCCGGCCGCCGCGGACGGCACGCTGCCCTATGCCAGCGCCGCCTCCGAGGCACAGGTCGCCACGCTGGCGCGCAACTGCGCCGAGCACGGCATCGAGCTGTTCGACATGGCCTCGGACAACCGCGGCATCGTCCACGTGATCGCGCCCGAGCAGGGCTTCACCCAGCCGGGCATGACCATCGTCTGCGGCGACAGCCACACCTCCACCCACGGTGCCTTCGGTTCGCTGGCGTTCGGCATCGGCACCAGCGAGGTCGGCCACGTGCTGGCCACGCAATGCCTGCTGCAGCGCAAGGCGAAGACGCTGGCGATCACCGTCGATGGGCCGCTGGCGCCGGGTGTCGGCGCCAAGGACGTGGTCCTGCACATCATCGGCGTGATCGGCGTCAATGGCGGCACCGGCCACGTGATCGAGTTCCGCGGCAGCACCATCGAAGCGATGGACATGGAACAGCGCATGACCCTGTGCAACATGTCGATCGAAGCGGGTGCGCGTGCCGGTATGGTGGCGCCGGACCAGGTCACCTTCGACTTCGTCGCCAACACCCCGCGCGGCCCAAAGGGCGCCGATTTCGAGGCTGCGGTGGCGCGCTGGCAGCAGCTGCGCAGTGATGACGGCGCGCGCTTCGACAGCGAAGTGCACATCGACGCCGCCGATATCCGCCCGACCCTGACCTGGGGCACCCACCCGGGTACCGCCATCGCGGTGGATGCGCCGATCCCGGCCGCCAACGATGCCGCCGCACAGAAGGGCCTGGACTACATGCATTTCCAGGCCGGCAAGGCGCTGGCCGGAACACCGGTGGACGTGGTGTTCGTCGGTTCCTGCACCAACGGCCGCCTGAGTGACATGCGTGAGGTGGCGCAGGTACTGCGCGGTCGTCGCGTCGCCGACCGGGTGCGCATGCTGGTGGTGCCGGGCTCGGAGATCGTCAAGCGAGAGGCCGAGGCCGAAGGCATCCATGAGATCGTGCGCGCGGCCGGTGCCGAATGGCGCGAGCCGGGCTGCTCGATGTGCATCGCCATGAATGGTGATCTGGTCGCGCCCGGGCAACTGGCCGTGAGTACCAGCAACCGTAATTTCGAAGGCCGCCAGGGTCCCGGTTCGCGCACCCTGCTGGCCTCACCGATGAGCGCGGCGTGGGCCGCGGTGAACGGGCATGTCGCCGACACCCGCGAGCTGTTCGCACAGGAGGTGGCGTGATGGCCGGTTTCCGTACCTTGACCTCGGCCAGCGTGGTGCTGCGCCAGACCAACATCGACACCGACCAGATCATCCCGGCGCGGTTCCTGTCCACCACCGAACGCGCCGGCCTGGGCCGCACCGCCTTCAATGACTGGCGCTGGCAGGCCGACGGTTCACCGGTGGCCGACTTCGCCTTCAACCAGCCGCACAACGCCGGCCGCAGCATCCTGCTGGCGGGTCGCAACTTCGGCTGCGGCTCGTCGCGCGAACATGCACCGTGGGCGCTGACCGACCTGGGCCTGCGCGCCATCGTCAGCAGCGAGATCGCCGACATCTTCCGCGGCAACTCGCTGAAGAACGGCCTGCTGCCGATCGTGCTGGACGAGGCCGACGTGCAGGCGCTGATGCAGCGCCCGGATGATGAGCTGACCATCGACGTGGCCGCGCGCGAACTGCGCACGCCGGACGGCCGCGTCTATTCCTTCCCGCTGGACGGCTTCTCGCAGACCTGCCTGCTGGAAGGTGTCGACCAGTTGGGGTATCTGTTGGGCCGTGTCCCTGAAATCGAACGTTACGAGAGTGAGCATGCACGCTGAAATTGTTGTCCTGCCCGGTGATGGCATCGGCCCGGAAGTGGCCGCCGCGGCAGTCGCCGTCCTGAAGGCCGTCGCCGAACGCTTCAACCACACCTTCACCTTCAGCGAGCACGACATCGGTGGCATCGCCATCGACCGCCACGGCGAACCGCTGCCGGCGTCGACCCTGGCCGCCTGCCAGGCCGCCAGCGCGGTGCTGCTGGGCGCAGTCGGTGGCCCGAAGTGGTCCGACCCGAACGCCAAGGTGCGTCCGGAACAGGGCCTGCTGGCGATCCGCAGGGCGCTCGGCCTGTACGCCAACCTGCGCCCGGTGCGCACCCATGAGGCCGCGCTGCACGCCTCGCCGATCAAGGCCGAGCTGCTGCAGGGTGTGGACTTCGTGGTGGTGCGCGAACTGACCGGCGGCATCTACTTCGGCGACAAGACCCGCGATGCCGACAGTGCCAGCGACCTGTGCCGCTACACCGTGGCCGAGATCGAGCGCGTGCTGCGCAGTGCCTTCCGCCTGGCCCGGCAGCGGCGTGGCAAGGTCACCTCGGTGGACAAGGCCAACGTGTTGGAAACCTCGCGCCTGTGGCGCGACGTGGCCGCGCGCATCGGCCGCGAGGAGTTCCCGGAGGTGGCGCTGGAGCACCAACTGGTCGATTCGATGGCCATGCACCTGCTGGCCAAGCCGCGCGAGTACGACGTGATCGTCACCGAGAACATGTTCGGCGACATCCTCACCGACGAAGCCTCGATGCTGGCCGGCTCACTCGGCCTGCTGCCCTCGGCCTCGCTGGGTGAACCGGGTGCGGTCGGCATCTACGAACCGATCCACGGTTCGGCCCCGGACATCGCCGGCAAGGGCATCGCCAATCCCTACGCGACGATCTTCAGCGCGGCGATGCTGCTGCGCCATTCGCTGGGGCTGGAAGCCGAAGCCGCAGCAGTGGAAGCGGCGGTGCACGCGGTGCTGGATGATGGGGTGTTCACTGCCGACCTGGCCGCCAAGGGCCAGGCCGTGAGTACCGCCGCCGCCACGGATGCGGTGCTGGCCAAACTCAACTGATCCGATGGCGCCACTCCATGCGTGGCGCCTCTGCCTTTGGTCATTGTGCGCAGCCACCCATGGGGTGGCTCTACTGTAGATCCACGCCATGCGTGGATCGTTCGAATGTCGCGCAGCAGATCCACGCCATGCACGGCTGCATTATTTGGTGGTGTACCCACCATTGACCAGGATGGTCTGCCCGGTCATCCACCAGCCATCGGTGACCAGGAAGCGGATCCACGGCACGATGTCGGCGATGTCGGTCAGGCCGGTACGGGTGAACGCCGAGAGCGCGGCCGCGGTCTTGTGGTACGCCTGTGCATCGGCACTCTCGGCCGGGTAGAAGAACGGCGTGTCCATCGGGCCCGGCCCGATCGCAGTCACCGAGATGCCGCGCTCACCGAACTCCTTTGACGCCGCGCGGGTGAAATGCTCGACCGGCGCCTTGGTGCCGGCATAGCTGGAATAGAACGGCGTGAACGCACCCAGCAGTGAGGTGACCAGGGTGCAGATGCGACCGCCGTCGTTGACCTGGCGGCCGGCCTCCTTGAGGAAGAAGAATGCGGCCTTGGCGTTGACCGCGCTCATCTCGTCATACTCCGCTTCGCTGATCTCCAGCAGCGGCTTCTTCAGCACCTTGCCGACCGTATTGATGGCGATGTCGGGACGGCCGACTGCGGCTACAGCATCGGTGAACAAGCGCTCCATCGCTGCCGCCGACGTCAGGTCGCCCTGCAGGGCTACCGCCCTGCTGCCGGCCGCCTGCACGGCGGCAACGGTTGCTTCTGCATCGGCCTGGGTGGCGGCACTGTTGTAGTGGATGACGACGGCGCTGGCACCCTGGCGGGCGAAGTCGCGGGCGATCAGGCCGCCCAGGTTCTTGGCACCACCGGCTATCAGCACAGTCTTGCCCTTGAGGGAATGGTCGGTCATGGCTTCGGTCTCAGGAGGGGGCTGCCCGGGGTGGCAACCCTGCCCTGACGACGATATCGTGCAGAAAATGCGGATAAAGCCCGCCACATTGACTTAACTTTCCAGGACCAGCGAACAATGGACCGGATCGATCGCTTCCGCATCTTCACCCGGGTCGTGGAATGCGCCAGCTTCACCCGTGCTGCCGACCAGCTCGGCCTGCCCCGCTCGACCGTCTCGGCGGCGATTGCCGAGCTGGAACAGCGGCTTGGCACCCGCCTGCTGCAGCGCTCGACCCGACGGGTATCCACCACCCATGACGGCGACGTGTTCCATGCCCGCTGCCTGCGCCTGATCGCGGAGGTTGAAGACGCCGAGTCGCTGTTCCGGCAGGACGACGCGCAACCGGCCGGTTTGCTGAAGATCGACGTACCCAGCCGCATCGGCCGTCGCATCATCGCCCCGGCGTTGCCGGATTTCTTCGCGCGCTACCCGCAGGTGGAACTGGACCTGGGCATGACCGACCGCGCGGTGAACCTGATCGAAGACGGCTGCGATGCCGTGCTGCGGGTCGGCCAGCTGGGCGATTCCAGCCTGGTGGCGCGCACGCTGGGCCAACTCGACTTCGTCAACGTGGCCGCGCCGGCCTACCTGCGCGAGCACGGCATGCCGCAGCACCCTGCCGACCTGCAGCAGCACCGCGCGGTGAACTACGCATCGCCGACCACGGCACGGGTGGAACCGTGGGAATGGCAGGATGGCGGCCAGCTGCGCACGCTGCCGATGCCCGGCTGGGTACGCGTGAACAGCGCCGAGGCCTCGATCGCGTGCTGCGTGGCGGGATTGGGGCTGTTGCAGATTCCGCGCTACGACGTGCAGGCCGAGCTGCAGTCAGGCGCATTGGTGGAGGTGATGCCGCAGTACGCGGCGCAGCCGCTGCCGGTGACCCTGCTGCAACCGCATCGGCAACACCGTGCACTGCGCGTGCAGGTGTTCGTCGAGTGGCTGCTTCCAGTGCTGCGGATCGGCCTGCAGCTGCAGTAGATCCACGTCATGCGCGGGTGCTTCTGTAGAGTCGAGCCATGCTCGACTCATCCCATCATCGCGCGAAGAGCGAAGAGCGAAGAGCGAAGAGCAGCCGAGCATGGCTCGGCTCTACAGAAAGCAGATCCCGCGAGCAGATCAGTCCACGCCATGCGTGGATGCATGCTTCGGTGCCAACCAAGGTTGGCACCTACCAGGACAAGGACCAGTTGCGGTAGATCCACGCCATGCGGGGATGTTTCTGTAGAGTCGAGCCATGCTCGACTCATCCCATCATCGCGCGAAGAGCGAAGAGCGAAGAGCGAAGAGCGAAGAGCGAAGAGCGAAGAGCGAAGAGCAGCCGAGCATGGCTCGGCTCTACAGAAAGCAGATCCCGCGAGCAGATCAGTCCACGCCATGCGTGGATGCATGCTGCAGTGCCAACCAAGGTTGGCACCTACCAGGGCAACGATCCGCTGCTGTAGATGCACGCCATGCGTGGGTGCTTCTGTAGAGTCGAGCCATGCTCGACTCATCCCATCATCGCGCGAAGAGCGAAGAGCGAAGAGCGAAGAGCGAAGAGCGAAGAGCGAAGAGCGAAGAGCGAAGAGCAGCCGAGCATGGCTCGGCTCTACAGAAAGCAGATCCCGCGAGCAGATCAGTCCACGCCATGCGTGGATGCATGCTGCAGTGCCAACCAAGGTTGGCACCTACCAGGGCAACGATCCGCTGCTGTAGATGCACGCCATGCGTGGGTGCTTCTGTAGAGTCGAGCCATGCTCGACTCATCCCATCATCGCGCGAAGAGCGAAGAGCGAAGAGCGAAGAGCGAAGAGCGAAGAGCGAAGAGCGAAGAGCGAAGAGCAGCCGAGCATGGCTCGGCTCTACAGAAAGCAGATCCCGCGAGCAGATCAGTCCACGCCATGCGTGGATGGGTGCAGCCGCAGAACCCGGGGCATTACGCCCCGGATTCGTCCGGCTTCACCCGGAACCACGCCGCGTACAACGCCGGCAGGAACACCAGCGTCAGCACCGTACCCACGATCAGACCACCCATGATCGAGATCGCCATCGAGCCATAGAACGCGCTGCGCGACAGCGGAATCATCGCCAGCACGGCCGCCAGCGCGGTCAGCACGATCGGGCGGAAGCGGCGCACCGTGGCATCGATGATCGAATGCCAGCGATCATGCCCGGCATCGATGTCCTGCTGGATCTGGTCGATCAGGATCACCGAGTTGCGCATGATCATGCCGGCCAGCGCGATCGTGCCCAGCAGCGCGACGAAGCCGAACGGCGCACGGAACAGCAGCAGGAACAGGGTCGCACCGATGATGCCCAGCGGCGCGGTCACCAGCACCATCGCCGCACGCGAGAAGCTGCGCAGCTGCAGCATCAGCAGCGTCGCCACCACCACCAGGAACAGCGGCATGCCGGCCTTGATCGAGTTCTGCCCGCGCGCCGAGTCCTCCACGGTGCCGCCGGTTTCCAGCAGGTAGCCGCTGGGCAGCTCGGCACGGATGCCATCCAGCGTGGGCATGATCTGGTGCACCACGTCCAGCGCCTGCATGCCATCGCTGATGTCGGCGCGCACGGTCACGGTCGGCAACCGGTTGCGGTGCCAGATGATGCCGTCCTCGAAGCCGTACTCCATCGTCGCCACCTGCGACAGCGTGATGCTGCCGCCGTTGGCGGTCGGCATCGACAGGCTGGACAGCAGCTCCAGCTGGTTGCGCTCATCGGCCGGCCCGCGCAGCAGCATCTCGATCTGGCGGTTGCCTTCGCGATACACGCTCACCGACTGGCCGGCCAGCGAACTGGCCAGGAACTGGCTGACCTGGGCGCTGCTCACGCCCAGCGCGCGGGCACGCTCCTGGTCGATCACCAGCCTCACCACCTTGCTCGGCTCGCTCCAGTCCAGGTTGACGTTCATCACGTGCGGGTTCTCACGCACCTTGGCCTCGACCTGGCGCGCGATCGCCTGCACCTTCTCGATGTGCTCGCCGGAGATGCGCATCTGCACCGGATAACCGACCGGCGGGCCGTTCTCCAGGCGGGTCACGCGCATCTGCACGTCCGGGAACTTCGGAATCACCTCGTGCAGCAGCCAGTCACGGGTGCTTTCGCGCGATTTGATGTCCTTGGCCAGCACCACGAACTGGGCGAAGTTGGTCGCCGGCAGCTGCTGGTCCAGCGGCAGGTAGAAGCGCGGCGAACCGGTACCCACATAGGACACATAGTTGGCGATGCCCTCGCGGCTGGACAGCAGCTTCTCCAGCTTCTCGGCCTGGGCCTGGGTCGAGCGCAGCGACGCCCCCTCGGCCAGCTCGATGTCCACCATCAGTTCCGGCCGGGTCGAGTCCGGGAAGAACTGCTGCGGCACGAAGCGGAACATCATCAGTGAGAACACGAACAGGGCGACGGTCGCGGCGATCACCCACCAGCGGCGGCGCAGGCAGGCGTCGAGGAAGCGCCGGAAGCTGCGGTAGAACGGGCGCTGGTAGGGATCGTGGTCGTGCCCATGCTGCGGCGGTGCGATCAGGTTGGCCAGCGCCGGATAGCGGTCGGCCCACTGCTGGCGCTTGGCCAGCCAACGCGCGGACAGGCTGCCGGGCTTCGGCGGCTGCGGATTGAACAGGTCCGGCAGCATCTTGTCGCCCAGGTACGGGATGAACAGCACCGCTGCGATCCATGACACCACCAGTGCGATGGTCACCACCTGGAACAGCGAACGGGTGTATTCACCGGTGCTCGATGCCGCCGTGGCGATCGGCAGGAAGCCGGCTGCCGTGATCAATGTGCCGGTCAGCATCGGGAACGCGGTCGATTCCCAGGCGAAGCTGGCCGCGCGCAGGCGATCGAAGCCCTGCTCCATCTTGGTGGCCATCATCTCCACCGCGATGATCGCATCGTCCACCAGCAGGCCCAGCGCCAGCACCAGTGCGCCCAGCGAAATCTTGTGCAGGCCGATGTCGAAGTAATGCATGACGAAGAAGGTCATCGCCAGCACCAGCGGAATGGTCACGCCCACCACCAGGCCGGTGCGCAGGCCCAGCGAGAAGAAACTGACCAGCAGCACGATCACCACCGCTTCGGTCAGCACCTGCACGAACTCGCCAACCGACTCCTCCACCGACTGCGGCTGGTCGGACACCTTGCGCAGCTGCATGCCGGCCGGCAGGGTCTTCTGCAGCCGCTCGAACTCGGCGTCGAGGTTGGCGCCCAGCTTGAGGATGTCACCGCCATCCTTCATCGCCACCGCCAGGCCGATCGCCTCTTCGCCCATGAAGCGCATCTTCGGCGACGCCGGATCGGCGAAGCCACGCTTGACCTCGGCGATGTCGCCCAGGTGCACGGTGCGGTCGCCAGCACGGATCGGGAACTGGCGGATGGCGTCGATGTCGTTGAACTGGCCCGTCACGCGCAGCTGCACGCGATCGGTGGCGGTCTCGAAGAAGCTGGTGCCGGTGATCGCATTCTGGTCGGCCAGCGCCTGCTGCACCTGCTGCATCGACACACCCAGCGTTGCCAGCCGGGTGTTGGACAGTTCGATCCACACCTTCTCGTCCTGCAGGCCGACCAGGTCGATCTTGCCGACATCGGGTACGCGCTGCAGTTCCAGCTGGATGCGGTCGGCGTAGTCGCGCATCACCGCGTAGTCGAAGCCCTTGCCGGTCAACGCATAGATGTTCCCGTAGGTGTCGCCGAACTCATCGTTGAAGAACGGGCCGACAATCTCGCGCGGCAGCGTCGCACGGATGTCGCCCACGCGCTTGCGAACCTGGTACCACAGGTCCGGGATCTGCTTGGAACGCAGGCTGTCGCGTGCCATGAAGATGACCTGCGATTCGCCGGGGCGCGAATAGGAGCGGATGAACTCGTACTCGCCGGTGTTCATCAGCGCCTTCTCGATCGGCTCGGTCACCTGCCGCGAGACCTGTTCGGCGGTGGCGCCCGGCCAAAGCGTGCGCACCACCATCGCCTTGAAGGTGAATGGCGGATCCTCGGACTGGCCCAGATGCTTGTACGACCATGCGCCGATCAGCGCGAAGGCAAGCATCGCGAACAGCACCAGCGGGCGGTTGGACAACGCCCACTCGGAAAGATTGAAGCGGCGCACCGGCTTACTCCTTGGCCTTGGCGGCAGCGGCCGGCGTGGCCGGCTTCAGCACCGGGCGGTTCTGGCGGTCCACGGCGATCACCGGCTGGCCGGCACGCAACAGGTGTCCGCCGGCAGCGACCACCCAGTCACCCGCATTCACACCGGACAGCACCGGCACCGATTCGCTGCCATAGGCACCGGTGGTGACCGACGCGGCCTTCAGCGTGCTGTTGGCCGGATCGACCACCCACACGCTGGCGGCACCGTTGGCACCGCGCTGCAGCGCACCGAGCGGCAGCTGCAGGGTGCCGTGGCGGCCGGCGCTGCTGTAGACGCGCGCGCTCTGGCCCAGTTCGACATCGGCCAGCGCATCGGCGGGCAGGCTGACCCGGGTTGCATAGGTGCGTGCCTGTGGATCGGCGGCAGCGGCGATCTCGCGGATCGTGCCTGGCAGGCGCTGGCCAGGACGGTTCCACAGCTCCACCTCGACCGGCTGGCCCACCGCATAGTCGCGGATGGTGGCCTCGGGCAGGTCGATCAGCACTTCGCGCCCGCCATCGGCGGCCAGGTTGAAGATGGTCTGGCCGGCCGACACCACCTGCCCGGCTTCGGCCTCACGGCTGGCGATCACGCCATCGGACGGCGCGCGCAGCTGTGCGTAGTCGGCCTGGTTGCGCAGCACATCGAGGTTGGCGCGGGCGGCGTTGGCCTGGCCCTGCGCGGCCTTGAAGGCGGCGGACTGCTGGTCCAGCTGCGAGCGGCTGACCAGCTGCTGGTCGGCCAGCACCTGGTAGCGCTTGAGGTCATCACGGGCACGCACCAGATCGGCTTCGGCCGCATCAAGCTGCGCCTGCGAGGCGCGGGCCTGCAGCGCGAAGTCGGCCACGTCCAGCTCGGCCAGCACGTCGCCCTTCTTCACCCGTTGCCCGGCATCGACGTGGCGCTTGACCAGGTTGCCGCCAACGCGGAACGACAGTGGACTTTCCTGCCGCGCACGCACCGTGCCCGGGAACGCCGCCGGCGCCTGCCCGGCCTGCTCGCCAGGGTGAACCACCAGCACCGGAACGGCCGCCTGGGGCGCCTGTTCCTGTCCCGAACAGGCTGCCAGCGCAGCCATCCACACCATACCGCCCATCCAGCGCACGATCTTCATCGGTCAACGTCCTGAAAACGCAGGGTTGCAACTAAGGGGGGAGCCGCGACTGCCGGCCCAATTTAATAAACCGGCCGGTATAGTATAAATATCGAACCGCTTGGTCTAGTATTGTGGTGATGAGTTCTCACACTTCCCGCAAGCCGTCGGCCAAGCCCGCTGCCAAGGCCGCCGGACCCGGGCGCCCCAAGGACCTCGGCAAGCGC
The DNA here is from genome assembly GCF_049384345.1 of Stenotrophomonas sp. CASM110. NCBI lineage: Bacteria > Pseudomonadati > Pseudomonadota > Gammaproteobacteria > Lysobacterales > Lysobacteraceae > Stenotrophomonas > Stenotrophomonas sp. CASM110. The sequence goes on along the minus strand of NZ_JBMRGI010000020.1, from coordinate 71,721 downwards.
GCGGCGATCCTTGAAGCAGCCAAGACACTGTTCATCGAACAGGGCTATACCGGCGTGAGCATGGACACCATCGCCGCTCAGGCCGGCGTCTCGAAACTGACTGTGTACAGCCACTTCGGCGACAAGGAGACCCTGTTCTCCGAGGCCGTGCAGTCGAAGTGCATTGAAATGCTGCCCGATGCCCTGTTCGTGGCCGACGCGGACGGCCCGCTGCGCGACCAGCTGATCGGGATCGGTCTGGCCTTCTTCGAACTGATCACGTCCGATGCGGCGATCTCGATCCAGCGCATGATGATGGCGCCGGAGACCGACGAACGCCTGCGCGAGCTGTTCTGGAAGGCAGGACCGGAACGTACCTGCGAGGCCCTGGCTGACTTCCTGCGGGCACGCGCCGAGCGCGGCGAGCTGGAAATCACCGACTATTCGCTGGCTGGCGAGCAGTTCCTGACCCTGGTCAAGGGTGAAGTGCACATGCATATGATGTGCGGCATGCCACTGTCACCGGTGGAATGCGACCCTCTTGCCCACGTGACTGCCAGCATCGACTTCTTCCTGCGCGCCTATGCGCCGCGAGGGGTCGGGACGGCTGAATAACCAAAACTGAACGAACCGGAGGTCGCGATGACTTCCGGCACTGCGACCCCGGCCACCCGGCAGCTGATGCTCTGGGCGCGCCGCCGGCCTCCGGCACCGGTAAAATGGCCGGCCCACTGCGCTGGATTTGAACCTCATGACGATTGATTACGCCCACGCCCGCGAACTGATGGTGGAACAGCAGATCCGTCCCTGGGACGTGCTGGACATCAAGGTGCTCGACGTCCTGGCCCGCCTGCCGCGCGAGGCTTTTGTCGCCGATGCACACCGGGCACTGGCCTACGCCGATGTCGAACTGCCGATCGGCCATGGCCAGAAGATGATGAAGCCGGTCATCGAGGGCCGTACCCTGCAGGCGCTGGACCTGCAGCCGGGTGACGAAGTGCTGGAAATCGGCACCGGCAGCGGCTTCCTGTCGGCCTGCATCGGCGCGCTGGCGCGCGACGTGCTGAGCCTGGAAATCGACCCGGAGCTGGCCGCCGCCGCGCGCGCCCGCCTGGACGCGTCCGGCCTGGGCACCAACGTCCGCGTGGAAGTGGCCGACGCCCTGTCCTGGCAGACCGAACGCCGCTTTGACGTGATCTGTGTCACTGGTGCGGTCGACGTGGTGCCGTCACAGTTCGCCTCGTGGCTGCGTCCGGGTGGTCGCCTGTTCGTGATCCACGGCTGCTCGCCGGCGATGGAGGCCCTGCTGGTCAAGGCCGACGGCGGCAGCGAGTCCCTGTTCGAGACCGATATCGATTACCTGCGTGGTGCCGCCCCGGCCCCCCAGTTCCACCTCTGAGTCCAAGGAAGCCGCAATGATCCGCCGATCCCTCGCTGTTGCGCTGGCCACTGCCCTGCTGCCGTTGTCCGCCCATGCCGCCGACCTGCTGCAGGTCTACGAAATGGCGCGCAATGGCGATCCGCAGCTGTCCGCCGCCGAATCGACCCGGCTGTATGACAAGGAAGGCGCCGTGCAGGCGCGCGCCGCCCTGCTGCCGCAGATCAACGGCCAGGCCCAGCTGAACCGCACGCGCAGTGAGCCGAACGCCGACGCCAACTCCGGCTCGTTCACCAACAAGCGCCGCACCTACACGATCGACGGCAGCCAGACGCTGTTCAACTGGACCCAGATCAACAACCTGCGTTCGCAGCGCGAGCTGAGCAAGGCGGCGGACTTCACCCTCGATTCGGCCAACGACAGCCTGATCGTGCGCACCTCGGCGGCCTACTTCAACGTGCTGGTGGCGATCGAATCGCTGAATGCCGCACAGACCAATGAAGCGGCCGCGAAGAAGCAGTTCGACTTCGCCGACAAGCGCCTGGAAGTGGGCCTGGCGCCGATCACCGACGTGCACGAAGCACGCGCCCAGTACGACCAGGCGCGTGCCAACACCATCGTTGCGCAGAACACCCTGGCCGATAACTACCAGGCCCTGACCGAACTGACCGGCCAGCCGGTGACCAACCTGCGTGGGCTGCCGGCCGACTTCCGCCCGGAAGTGCCGGCAAACCGTGGCAACATCGATGAGCTGGTGCAGCAGGCCACCACCCAGAATCCGGCGCTGAAGGCGCAGGAACTGAAGGTCAGCGCCGCCGAGGCTGGTGTGCAGGCCGCCCGTGGCGGCCATTACCCGACCCTGTCGCTGGGCGGCAGCTGGGGCAAGAGCGCGACCTGGGGTGACAGCACTGGTTCCGGTTCGCTGTCGCCGGACGCCCGCACCAACAGCATCGGCCTGACGCTGAGCGTGCCGATCTTCTCCGGTGGTGCCACCCAGTCCGGCGTGCGCCAGGCGCTGGCCCAGCGTGACATCGCCCAGGACGGCTACGAGCAGCAGAAGCGCGCCCTGGACCGCAACACCCGCAATGCCTACCAGACCCTGGTACAGGGCATCAGCGAAGTGGAGGCCCGTCGCCTGGCCGTGGTCTCGGCACAGAGCGCGTACGACGCCTCGCAGGTCGGCCTGGAAGTCGGTACCCGTACCGTGCTGGACGTGATCCAGAACCAGCGCATCCTGTTCTCGGCGCAGCTGGACTACGCCCAGGCCCGCTACACCTTCCTGCAGAACCGCCTGCTGCTGAGCCAGTCGCTGGGTGCGCTGGACGTGGCCGAGCTGCAGGACGTCAACCGCCTGCTGACCCAGGACGCGGGCAATCCGGCAACGACCACGCACTGATCCGTCGCCCTGCCGGCAACAAAGAAGCCACCCGCAAGGGTGGCTTTTTTGCAGGCGGTGCATCCGCCCGCAGCTACCCGTTGCGTGGCCCCGCGAACCCTCAGCCCGGCCATGCCCGCAGGCGTTCCAGCGCCGCAAGGACGCACAGCGCGGCCGCCAAGGGCGCCAGCATCGGCAGCACCAGTTCGCGACCGGTTGCGCCCTGCCTCATGTCATTCCGCCGCCGCAGCACCGCCAGGCACAGCGCCGCCATCACCAGCAGGGTTGCCGGACCCGGCAGCGCCGGCAGGGTGCCCAACGGCAGCCACAGCACCAGCATCACCGCCGGCAGTCCGACCGCCGCCACGATCACACCGCGGGAGCGTCCCACTGCATCACCCGCCCCTGGCCACAGCGATGTTGCCAGCCGCAAGGCCAGCATCAGCAGCACCAGCTGCAGGGCGGCCAGGCCCGTAGCCCCCGCCAGCGGCAACAACGGCAGCATCCACTCCAATTGCGGATGCATCTCCAGCGCCACCGACAGTGGCCGGGTACTGGCAAGCGCGGAAAACTCCACCAGCCCTGCCTGCAGTGCTGCCAGCACGATCAGCAGCAGCATCGCCAGCAACGAGACCAGCGCCAGCACTGCCGGTTGCCACATCGCGCCCTGGCGGCGCAACGCAGGAAAGCCCAGTGCCAAGCCGACGCTGGCAAATACCCCCAGCAGCGGCACCGCAGCCGCCAGCACCCCGCCCAGCCCGAAGCGATACGGCGCGGTCGCCGGTGGCAGCCAGGGGATCCAGTGCGCGTAATGCACATGACGTGCCGCCAGCGCCAGCAGCAACACCCCCGCACCGATCTTCACCGTCAACAGGGCGCAGGCCACCAGCACCACACGCCGTGGCGGCAGCAATGCCAGCGCGCCCAGCATCAGCAGGCCCACCGCCGCCGTGACCTGTTCCGGCAGCCAGTCGCAGGGCTGGAGGCCTTCGGCGGCCAGCACCGCGTGCAGATGGAGGGCCATGGACTGCGCCACGCCCGCCGTGGTCGCCACCAGCTCCAGCAGCAGGGCCATGCCCAACACGCCCGCCACCCGCGGCCCCCAGCTGGCAGCCAGCAGCCCGTGCAGGCCCTCGCCCGCCGGCAACCGCAGCACCAGATCCTGCAGGCAGCACAGCACCAGGCCGGCCCCCAGTGCAGCCAGCAACAGGCTGAGCACGATGGCGGGGCCTGCCTGTGCCGCCGTGTGCTGGCCCACCAGTGCGATCACGCTGCCGCCCACCAACAGTGTCAACGCCACCACCGCCAGATGGTCCGTCCCCAGTCCGGCCCCACCCGTGCCGTCCCCGCCCCTGTCGCCGTCCATCGCAAGTTCCCTTGATATCCGCCCAAGCGCGGTCGACAGCAGGCTGGCAGCCTGCGTCGTCCTGCGGAATCAGAATCGGTGGAATGTGCGCAACGATGTGATGGCAGGCACGCTGCCAGCGGCAGGGTCGGTCCAGCAACGACAGAAAAATCGTCGCTAAGCAGAATTGATGAAGTTGATCACGACAATGCTCGTCAGCGCCGCTGACTCCGCGCTGCCGCGATCACTCGCGCGGTGGTGGCAGGTGCGGCGCCACCAGGGCAAGCGTGCGTTGCAGCGCGCCGCGGCCATTGCTGACCAGCGTGCATCCCGCCCGCGCCATGTCTTCGCGGGCCTGGGCATCGTCGAGCAGGTGCTGCAGCAGATCGCCCACCGCCTGCGCGTCCTCGCCGATCAGCAGCGCTCCGGCCTCGCGCATGCGCCGGGAAATTTCCGCGAAGTTGTGCAGGTGCGGGCCGGTCACCGCCGCCGTTCCCATCGCGGCCGGCTCCAGCAGGTTGTGACCACCGATGGCCTGCAGGCTGCCGCCGACGAAGGCGACCTGGGCGCAGGCATAGAACGGCATCAGCTCGCCAAGGGTGTCGATGACGAACACGTCGGTGGCCGCGTGTGGCCACTGGTCCACGCGGCGGGTCGCCACGCTCCAGCCCTGTTCGCGCGCCAGCGCTTCCACCTTCGGGAAACGCTCGGGATGTCGCGGTGCCCACAGCAGCAGCAGCTCCGGATGCCGCTGGCGCAGGCGCCGGTGCAGGTCGATCACCGCCTGCTCCTCGCCATCATGGGTACTGGCGGCGATCCATACCGGACGAGCGGCCGGTACCCGCGCGTGGAACTGTTCGACGAAACCCTGCACATCCGGCGTGGCGATGTCGAATTTCAGGTTGCCCAGCGCCTGCACCTGGCCGGGATCCGCCCCCAGCTGCACGAAGCGCTCGGCATCGTCCTGCGACTGCGCGGCCACGCAGGTGACGGTGCGCAGCGCGCGGCGGATCAGTGCCGCCAGCAACCGGTAGCCGCGCAGCGAACGCGCCGACAACCGGGCGTTGAGGATGTACACCGGAATGCCGCGGTCACGGCAGCCGAACAGCATGTTCGGCCACAGCTCGGTTTCCAGGATCAGCGCCAGGCTGGGCTGGAAATGGCCGAGGAAACGGTTGACGCTGCCCGGCACGTCGTACGGCAGGTAGACATGGTCCAGGGCGTCGCCCCACAGCGCGCGTACGCGCTCGGAGCCGGTCGGGGTGATGGTGGTGATCACCCAGCGGATGTCCGGGCGCTGCTGGCGCAGGGCATTGACCAGCGGCGCGGCGGCATTGACCTCGCCCACCGAGACCGCGTGCAGCCAGACCCGCGGCTGCCCGGTCGGCTGCGGATAGGAGGCATAGCGTTCATCCCAGCGCCGGAAGTATTCACGGACCCGGAAACCGCGCCAGACCAGGTGGTACACGGTGATCGGCAGCAGGATGTAGAGCACGACCGAATACAGGCCGCGCAGGATCCATTCGACAGGGTCTTTGCGCATGCGGCAAGGATACGGGAGCCCCCGGGGAAAGACACGCGGCCGCCTTGGTAGAATGGCCCCATGTCAGATGCCTCCACCGCCGTCCGCCCATCGCTGCGCGATCCGCGCAACTGGCCGATGTTCGCCGCCATGTTCGGCGCCTTCGCCATCGCCCGCCTGCCGTGGATGCTGCAGCGCGCGCTGGGCCGGGGCGTCGGCTGGATCACCTGGCGCCTGCTCGGCAGCCGCCGCCGCGCCGCCGAAGTCAACCTGCAGCTGTGCTTCCCCGAGAAGGACGAAGCCTGGCGCCAGCGCCTGGTGCGCGACAGTTTCGATGCGCTGGGCGTGGGCGTGTTCGAGTGCATCCGCGCCTGGTGGGGCAGCATCGACCGCATCCGCCCGCAGGTACGGATCGAAGGCCTGGAACATCTGCGGCAGATGGAGGCTGAAGGCCGCGGCGTGCTGCTGGTCTCCGGCCACTTCATGACCCTGGAAATGTGCGGACGCCTGCTGTGCGACTACGTCGACCTGTCCGGCATGTACCGCAAGCACAAGAACCCGGTGTACGAGTGGGCGGTGAAGTTCGGCCGCCTGCGCTATGCCAAGGCGATGTTCGCCAACGAGGACATCCGCGCGACCGTGCGCCACCTGAAGAAGGGCGGCTTCCTCTGGTACGCGCCGGACCAGGACATGCGTGGCAAGGACACCGTGTTCGTGCCGTTCTTCGGCCACACCGCTTCGACCATCACCGCCACCCACCAGCTGGCAAGGATGACCGGTTGTGCAGTGATCCCGTACTTCCACCGCCGCGAAGGCGGGAAGTACGTGCTGAAGATCGGCGCACCGCTGGAGAATTTCCCCAGCGAGGACGTGGAAGCCGATACCACGCGGGTCAACCAGGCCATCGAAGAGATGGTGCGCGAAGCCCCCGACCAGTACCTGTGGATCCACCGCCGCTTCAAGCGCCAGCCCGGCGGCCGGAGTGATTTCTACAAATAGCCGGATGCGGTGGAAGGGCCGGCGTCCTCGCGGTAGTCGCCAACCTTGGTTGGCGCCGGATGAACCGAGGCCGGTCCCGGGGAGCCCACCAAGGTTGGCAACTACTGCATCGGCGGAGATTCGTCCGATTCGCGGGCCAGCAGACTGCCGGCGAACAGGGCCGCCAGCAGCACGGTCAGGCCGCCCCAGAACGCAGAATAGAACGCCAGGTGCGTATTGAGCGGGAACACGGTAACCGCCAGCGCCAGCATCGCCGGGCGGGCGCGGTCACGCGCCGCCGGCGGTGCATAGCGCCAAGCCCGCCAGGCCTGCGCCACCGCCGCCAGCCACAGCAGCAGGCCCAGCACGCCGGTCTCGGCCAGGATTTCCAGCACGATCTGGTGGGCGTGCAATGCCGGTTGATTGCCCCACACGGCGGGGCCCTCGTCTGACACGCAGGCCGGATACGCATCACGGAAGCCGCGCGCACCGACACCGTTGACCGGATGTTCCTCGATCATGCACACCGCCGCCGTCCAGATGCGCGCGCGCCCCGAAAGCGCCTCGTCAACGCCCTGCCCGTCTTCGTTCCATGCCTGTGCCGTGCGCGCAACACGCTCGCGCAGCTGCGGCACGCCCGCTGTCAGTGCGGCCGTACCCAGCGCTGCCACAAGGGCCAGCAGCAGCAGCCGCTTCCAGCCGAACTGGCGCAGGCCGCTGTAGCCCAGCACCAGCACAAAGGTGATCCACGAGGCGCGCGAACCGGCCAGCAGCAGCACGCCTCCCAGTGCGGCGGCGGCCAGCAACCACCCCGCACTGCCGAAACGCCGCGCCATCGGCAGCAGCAGGAAGGGTGACAGGCTGGCCAGCACCTGGCCGAATTTCAGGTTGCAGGGCCCGAGCGCGCCACTGAGGCGGTCGGCCAGTGCGGCTTCGTCGGCCGGGCACAGCGCGTGGCCACTTACGGCCAGCTTCAGGTGCTCCAGCGACCAGAACCATGGGCTGGTGCCGGCCAGCGCCTGTACCAACGCGTCCAGCGTCCACGCGCCGGTGATCAGCGCCAGGCCACCGAAGGTCAGCCGCCGCCGTTCCGGCGTGGCTACCGCGATCGCCACCAGCCACATGAAGGGCAGGTAGCGCAGTCCGGCGGCAGCCTTGGTCCACGAGGCCGCCGGATCGATCGCATCGATGGCCGAGAACGCCTGTGGCAACCAGTAGCCGAGGAACAGGATCGAGGTCAGGGCCCACGCCGCCGTGCTCAACAGGTGCGGGCGGCGCTGCAGCCGGCGCATGACCATGCGCGCGGCAGCATAGAGCGCGCCAAGGCCGAGCACGGTTTCGGCGATGCCTGGCAACGGCCACATCGCCACGTACGCCAGCACCCACCAGGGCGCCCAGCGCCCAGCGCGGTCGTCGCGCACGATGGCAGCGGGGTCAGCCGGCGAGATCGGCATAGAGGCGGAGGGTATCGCGCTGCATGGCCTGCAGGGTAAACGGGATGCGGGTCGGCAAGGATGGCGGCTGCGCCAGCAGGGCCAGCGCACGTTCACCCAGCGCGCGCGCGTCGCCGAGCGGCACCGCGCCGCCGGGCTGCAGCTGCTGCAGCAGTTCGCCGACGCCACCGTGGTCCCAGCCCAGCACCGGGCGGCCGACCGACAGCGCCTCGACCACGGTGCGGCCAAAGGCTTCCGGCTTGTCCGACAGCTGCAGCACCAGATCGCTGGCGGCGTAGGCCAGGGCGATGCGTGCGGTAGGCGTGCTGATCTGTACGGCCTCGGCCACGCCCAGTGCCGCAGCCTGGCGGCGCAGATCGGCCACGTAGGCCTCACGCCCGGGTTCCTCGGTACCCAGCATCCACAGCTGCGCAGGCACGCCGGCGGCACGCACGTCGGCCAGCAGCTGCAGCGCGTGGGCGTGGCCCTTCAGCCGGGTACCGCGCCCGGGCAACAGCAGCAGCGGGCCATCAACCTGCGCCAGCCAGGGATAATCGGCGGCCAGGGCCAGCCGCGGGCGACGGTCGGCACGTGCTACGCGTGGGAACTGGCCGACATCGACACCGCGGGGAATGACCTGCAGTTTTTCTTCCGGCACCGTCGGGTAGTGGCGTTGCACGAAGGCGCGCACGGTATTGGACACGCAGATCACGCGTTCGCCACTGGTCATCACCGCACTGTAGCGGCTGGGCGAATTCAACCCGTGCACGGTGGTCACCCAGTGCGGGCGCTGTGCGGCGGGCATGGCGCGGATCGCGTACAGGCCCAGCCAGGCCGGCAGCCGCGAACGGGCGTGCACGATGTCCGCACCGACCTCGGCAAACAGGCGGCGCAGGGTCGGCAGATGGCGCAGGGTCAGCAGCGACTTGCGGCCGATGTCCAGGGTGAGGTGCTCGGCACCGCTGTCCAGCAGCGGCTGCACCAGGCGGCCACCGGCGGACACCACCAGTGCACGATGGCCGGCCGCGACCAGGGCAGCAGCGATTTCCAGGGTCGAGCGCTCGACACCGCCGGAGTGCAGCGCCGGCAGCAACTGCACCACGGTCAATCGGCGCATCGAAGGGGCCGCCGTTTAGTCGGCCAGCACGAACACGGAACCGCAGTACGGGCACTGCGCTTCACCGTTGGGCTCGTCTTCGATCGGCAGGTACACGCGCGGATGCGAGTTCCACAGCGCCATTTCCGGGGTCGGGCAGCTCAACGGCAGATCGCTGCGGTGCACGGTGTAGCGCTTCTCGGCGTTGGCGGGCGCGGTGGCGGTATGGCTCATGGCGGATGTCGGTGAACGGGTTGCGAGGCCTGTGATTCTAGCATCTGGGCCGCACCGACATTGCGCCACAACGGGCCTTTGCGCGCTCCCGCCGATGCCTCGCATCTCCCCGCCGCACGCCGGGCGGCGGCGGCGCCGGGGATTTCGCGGTCGTTCCGGCAGGTTCGCTCGCCAGAATCGACTCCAGCGATATTTCCCGCATTTGGATCGAACTAAATGGCACTTGCCAGCGCGCGACGGCTGTTGCAGGATCGGGCCAGGTCGCACCCCGACCCACCCAATCCAACCCGATCGCATGGCCCGCCCCCACCGGACCGGCATCGCCTCTTCCACTGCCAGCCTGGCGGGCGGAGCGATGCTGTCCGTGGTGTCCGCCGATGCGGGTTCTGCCCGCCGCCAGCCCTTCCGGGAGACCCTTGCATGACCCTGTCCGATCCGCGCCGCGCCCTGCTTCCACTCGCCCTGGCCCTGGCCTGTGCGACCACTGCGATGCCGGTGCTGGCACAGGGCCTGCAGACCTCGTTCGAGCCCGGCGAACCTGCCCCGACGCAGGCCGCGGGTGCACTTCAGGTCACGATCGGCAACGGCCCTGCGGCGCCTTACGCCGCCAAGCGCAACGCCGGCTACAGCGGCCTGCATGCACTGCGCTACAGCAGCGAAGGCGGCAGCGCGCGGCGCGAACTGTTCAAGGCCGACCTGCCCATCGAGGCCGATACCACGCTGTCGTGGCTGGTGCTGCCGGAGATCGTCGGCAAGGACACCGTCGCTTCGACCTATGTCTCGCTGGACCTGCTGCTGGACGATGGCAGCCGCGTGTCGGCCGGTGCGGCGCGCGACCAGCATGGGGTGGCGATCGGCGCACGCGCGCAGGGCGAATCGAAGACGCTGTACCCGCAACAGTGGGCGCGCAAGGCAGTGCGGCTGGGCGACGTACCCACGCTGAAGGGCCGCCGCGTGGTGGCGATCGAGCTGGAGGTGGCCAGTGCCGAGGGCGCGCCGGTCTCTGGCTGGATTGATGACGTGCGCCTGGACGCACAGCCGCGGCAGCAGCCACAGCGCGTCTCCGACTGGGTGCTGACCACCCGCGGCACCCAGGCCAACGGCACCTTCTCGCGCGGCAACAATTTCCCGGCCACGGCGGTGCCGCACGGCTTCAACTTCTGGACCCCGGTGACCGATGCCGGCGCACTGAACTGGCTGTACCGCTGGAACGAACAGAACGACGCACAGAACCGCCCGCAGCTGCAGGCGCTTGCGCTGAGCCACCAGCCCAGCCCGTGGATGGGTGACCGCCAGACCTTCCAGGTGATGCCCTCGGCCAGCCGTGGCGTGCCGGAGGCCGACCGCCGCAAGCGCGCGCTGTCGTTCGATCGCCGCCATGAAAGCGCGCGCCCCTACCGCTACGACGTGCGCTTCGACAACGGCATCGCTGCCACCATCGCGCCGACCGATCATGCCGCGTTGTTCCGCTTCGACTTTCCCGAAGGCGGTGACGCCAACCTGCTGTTCGACAACGTCGATGCACGTGGTGGCCTGACTCTGGATGCCGCCACACAGACGCTGTCGGGCTACACCGATACGCGCAGCGGCCTCTCCAACGGCGCCAGCCGCATGTACGTGGTGGCCAGCTTCGACAAGCCCTGGCGCAGCAGCGGCCGCCTCGACACCGGGCGCCCGACCGGCTACATCAAGTTCGATGCCGGCAGCGAGCGGCGGGTGACGATGCGCATCGCCACCTCGCTGATCTCGGTGGAGCAGGCGCGGCACAACCTCGCACTGGAAATCGCCGCCGCCGATACGCTGGAGAGCGTGGCCGGCCGCGCACAGGACGCGTGGGACGCGCGCCTGGCCCGCTTCGACATCGGCGATGCCAGCGACGACCAGAAGACCACGCTGTACTCCAGCCTGTACCGGCTGTACCTGTACCCGAATTCCGGCCACGAGAACGTGGGCAGCGCCGCCGCACCGGAGTGGCGCTACGCCAACCAGGCCAGCGCCAGCGATGACAACACCGAAGGCAGCGCGACCCGCAGTTACGCCGGCGTGCGCGATGGCAAGGTGTTCGTCAACAACGGCTTCTGGGACACCTTCCGCACCACCTGGCCGGCCTATGCACTGTTCACGCCCGACGATGCCGGCCAGCTAGTGCAGGGCTTCATCGAGCAGTACCGCGCCGGCGGCTGGATCGCACGCTGGTCGTCGCCGGGCTATGCGGACCTGATGGTCGGTACCAGCTCGGACGTGGCCTTCGCCGATGCGTGGCTGAAGGGCATCGGCGGTTTCGATCCGGCCGAGGCCTACGCCGCCGCGCTGAAGAACGCGACCGTGGTCCCGCCCGACCGCCATGTCGGCCGCAAGGGCATGGACCGTTCGACCTTCCGTGGCTACGCCAGCGCGGACGTGCATGAAGGCATGTCGTGGACGATGGAAGGCGCACTCAATGATTTCGGCATCGCCAACATGGCCGACGCGCTGGCCAAGCGTGCGACCACGCCGGCCGCACGCGAGCGCTACAGCACCGAGGCCGACTACTTCCGCTATCGCGCCGCCAGCTACACGACGATGTTCGATCCGGCCGCCGGCTTCTTCCAGGGCCGCACTGCCGATGGCCAGTGGCGCGTGGACGCGAAGGACTACGACCCGCGCGTGTGGGGCCACGACTACACCGAGTCCAATGGCTGGACCTTCGCCTTCACCGCTGCCCACGATGGCGAAGGCCTGGCCGCGCTGTACGGTGGCCGCGACAAGCTGGCGGCGAAACTGGATGCCTTCTTCGCCACGCCGGAAACCGCAGACCCGGCACTGGCCGGTTCCTACGGCGGCACCATCCACGAGATGACCGAGGCGCGCGACGTGCGCATGGGCATGTACGCGCACAGCAACCAGCCGGCGCACCACATCCCGTGGATGTACCTGTACGCCGGGCAGCCGTGGAAGACCCAGCAGCACGTGCGCGAGATCCTGTCGCGGCTGTACGTCGGCAGCGAGATCGGCCAGGGCTATCCGGGCGACGAGGACAATGGCGAGACCTCGGCGTGGTACGTGCTGGCCTCGCTGGGCCTGTACCCGCTGCGCATGGGCGCCCCGGAGTATGTGATCGGTTCGCCGGCCTTCCGCCACGCGCGGGTGGAACTGCAGGGCGGCGCGGTGCTGACCGTGAACGCGGCCAACAATTCGCGAGAGAACGTCTACGTGCAGTCGCTGAAGATCAACGGCACGCCCTGGACGAAGACCTGGGTGCCGCACGAGCTGATCGCCAGGGGCGCGACGCTGGACTTCGTGATGGGCCCGCAGCCGTCGCGCTGGGGCAGCGGCGTGGATGACGTGCCGCGCTCGCTGACTGCCCGTGGCCAGCGCCCGCAGCTGCTGCACGACCTGCTCGGCAGCGGCGCGAAGGCAAAACTGGCCGATGGCCGCGCCCTGCCGGCGCTGGTCGATGACGATGCGGCCACCACCGTCGGCCTGGGTGGCGGCGCGACCATCGCACTGACCGGCCTGAGCAATGGCACGCCGACGATGTATACGCTGACCAGCGGTGACGGCCGCATCCAGGGCGGCGAATGGACGCTGGAAGCGCGCAATGGCAACGGCCACTGGACCGTGCTCGACCAGCGCAGCGGCGAAGCCTTCGAGTCTGCCCGCCAGACCCGTCCGTTCCGCATCGCCAGACCCGGTCGTTACAGCGAGTACCGGCTGCGCCTGGCCGCGCCGGGCCGGCTGCCGCTGGCGGAGATCGAACTGTTGGCGCCCAGCGCCGTACAATGAGCCCTATGCGCTACCGTCTGTTGCCTCTGGCCCTTGTTGCCCTTTCCTTCTCCAGCTTCGGCCAGACCCAGGCCTTTGATGCGCAGCTGACCCGCGACGGCGTGACGCTGAACTACCAGGACGCCCGTGGCGCCCTGGCCGCGCCGCAGCGCAAGCGGGTGATCGATACGTTCTACTTCGCCTACCTGCGCGAACGTGCGGACTTCCACCCGGCCGCGCCATCGATGGTGCGCATCGTGATCGATCCGGCCTACACCGGGATCGCCTTCGTCGGTGACAAGGACCAGGCGGCAACGATCACCATCAATCCGGGTTGGCTGGCGCAGCACCCCAACGACATCGACCTGGTCACCCATGAGGCCATGCACATCGTGCAGGGCTATCCGGGCCATGGCGACGCACGGGTGCCGGGTTGGCTGGTGGAGGGCATCGCCGACTACGCACGCGACCGCTACGGCATGGACAATGCCGCCGCGGGCTGGTCGCTGCCGGGCAAGGTCGAGAAGGGTCAGAACTTCGACAGCGGCTACCGGGTCACCGGTGCGTTCCTGAAATGGGCCGACGCCGAACACCCGGGCCTGGTGCTGGCACTGGACACGGCCCTGCGCGATGGCCGCTATGCACCGGCGCTGTGGCAGAAGCACACCGGCAAGGCACTGCCCGCACTGTGGGCCCAGTACGCCAAGCCGCGGTCGGATGCACCGCCGCCGGCCCCTGCACGCCGCGGCAAGCGGCGCTGACTGGCTGGTCAACTGGGAATTGGGGCGACTGGGTAGAGTCGACTGTTAGTCGACTGACTTTCGTACAGCCCCCGAAAACCCCGCGCTTCGCGCGATAGTCGACCAACGGTCGACTCTACCTCGCTGCTTTCTACGCCTCAGCGCGACTGCACGAAACCGGCGTACAGCGCGAACAGCTGCTGGAAATATCGCCGCGTGACTCGATTACGCATGACACCCTCGCCCATGAAAGTTGGTCGGGCCCAGGGTGGGAAGGCCGGTCCGGTCCCTTCCCACGGCCGGGCCGCGTGGGCGTATTGGGCCGCAACGGCGTTGCAGGGAAATGACCGGGCGGCGTAGCGCGTGTGGCAGGTTCGGCGGCCGTTGCGGCAAATGAAAACACCGGGCAATGCCCGGTGTTTTCACTTGCGCCGACGTCCAGCCGCGCCAGCGCCATCATTCTTCCGACCAGGAGCCCCTTCTTGTTGAAGGGGCGCGCCGAAGGCGGGGGTAGAGGAAGAATGCGTGGGCAGCGGAAGTGGGAAAGAAGGCTTATGCCTTCTTTTCCGCTTCCAGCTGCTTGCGGATCTGCGCATCGACCGCCGCGATCGCGGTCATGTTCAGGATCCGGCGCGAAGTGGCGCTGGTGGTCAGGATGTGCACCGGCTTGTTCACGCCCATCAGGATCGGGCCGATCGCCACGCCATCGGTGAACACGCGCACCAGGTTGTAGGCGATGTTGGCCGCTTCCAGGTTCGGCAGCACGAACAGGTTGGCGCGGCCCTGCAGGGTCGAGCCCGGCAGCAGCTTCTGGCGCAGCGCTTCATCCCATGCGGTGTCGCCCTGCATTTCGCCGTCCACGTTCAGGCGCGGGTTGCGCTTGAGCAGCAGCTCGCGCACCTGGCGCATCTTCAGCGCGTCCTTCGAATCGTGGCTGCCGAAGTTGGAGTGCGACAGCAGCGCGACCTTCGGCTCGATGCCGAACAACTTCATGCGGTAGGCCGCCTGCAGGGTCGCTTCGCACAGCTGCTCGGCGGTCGGGTCTTCCTGCACGTGGGTATCGACGAAGAAGAACACGCCCTGCTGGTTGATCACGCCGGTCATCGCCGAGGTCGAGGTGACCTTCGGCTCCAGCGGCAGCACGCTGCGCACGTAGCCCAGCTTCTTGTGGAAGCGGCCGACGATGCCGGTCAGCATCGCATCGGCTTCGCCACGCGCCACCATCACTGCTGCGATCAGGGTCGGGCGCGAACGCATCAGGTTCTTCGCCGCGGCCACGGTCACGCCACGACGGCCGGTCAGGCCATGGTAGTACTGCCAGTATTCGTTGAAGCGCGGGTCATCGTTGATGTTGGTGACTTCAACGTTCTCGCCGATCTTCAGGCGCAGGCCGAGGCGTTCGATGCGCGACTCGATCACTTCCGGGCGGCCGATCAGGATCGGGTGCGCCAGGCCGTCATCGACCACGTTCTGCACCGCCTGCAACACCACTTCCTCTTCGCCTTCGGCGTACACCACGCGCTGCTTGTCGCTGCGCGCGCGGTCGTAGACCGGCTTCATCATCAGGCTGGTGCGGTAGACGAACTGGGCCAGCTTGTCGCGGTAGGCGCCCATGTCGTCGATCGGGCGCGAGGCCACGCCCGAATCCATTGCGGCCTGGGCCACGGCGGCCGACAGCTCCACCAGAAGGCGACGGTCGAACGGACGCGGGATCAGGTATTCACGGCCGAAGCTCGGGGTGTCACCGCCATAGGCCGAGCCCATGTCGGTGGCGGCGCGGCGGGCCAGTGCAGCGATGGCACGCACGCAGGCGATCTTCATTTCCTCGTTGATCGCGGTGGCGCCCACGTCCAGCGCACCACGGAACAGGTACGGGAAGCACAGCACATTGTTGACCTGGTTCGGGTAGTCCGAACGGCCGGTGCCGATGATCGCGTCCGGACGGGCGGCGCGCGCCAGTTCCGGCATGATTTCCGGGGTCGGGTTGGCCAGTGCGAAGATCACCGGATCCGGCGCCATGGTCTTGACCATGTCGGCGGTCAGGATGCCCGGCGCCGACAGGCCCAGGAAGATGTCCGCGCCGTCGACGATCTCGGCCAGGGTGCGCTTGTCGGTGTCGCGCGCATAGCGCTGCTTTTCCGGATCCAGGTCGGTACGACCGGTGTGGATCACGCCCTCGCGGTCGAAGGCCAGGATGTTTTCCGGCTTCAGGCCCAACTGCACCAGCATGTTCACGCAGGAAATGCCGGCCGCGCCCATGCCCGTGGTCGCCAGCTTCACGTCCTCGATCTTCTTGCCGGTGATCGCCATGGCGTTGAGCACCGCCGCGCCGACGATGATCGCCGTGCCGTGCTGGTCGTCATGGAACACCGGGATCTTCATGCGCTCGCGCAGCTTGCGCTCGACCACGAAGCATTCCGGCGCCTTGATGTCTTCCAGGTTGATGCCGCCGAAGGTCGGTTCCAGCGAGGCGATGATGTCGACCAGCTTGTCCGGGTCGGTCTCGTCGACTTCGATGTCGAACACATCGATGCCGGCGAACTTCTGGAACAGCACGCCCTTGCCTTCCATCACCGGCTTGCCGGCCAGCGCGCCGATGTTGCCCAGGCCCAGCACCGCGGTGCCGTTGGAGATCACCGCCACCAGGTTGCCGCGGGCGGTCAGCTCGCTGGCCTGCTGCGGGTCGGCCTTGATCGCTTCACAGGCGTACGCCACGCCCGGCGAATACGCCAGCGACAGGTCGCGCTGGGTCAGCATGGGCTTGGTAGCGGAAACCTTGATCTTTCCCGGCGGGGACATCCGGTGGTAATCGAGGGCGGCCTGTTTGAAATCTTCGTTGGACATCGATGTGGGTTACATGAATGGGCAGAAGGGACAGGGGATGATACCCCCGTTGGAGCGTCTGGACCTGTCGCTATCCTGTCGCAAGCATGCTGCGACCGCACAATTCCGTGCCGTATGCGACGGTACCGCGATGTCAGCTTCGGCGTTGCCCATGACAGCCATGGGACGCCCTGAAACGCCGCGGGGCCGTACCACTGTCGTGACCGGCCCCGCGGTACCACACACCTGGATCAGCCCTTGGCCGGCAGTGCCTCGGGCAGCGCATCGACCGGCGGCGGCAGTTCGCTTTCGCGGCCATCCAGCGCCAGCTTCAGGCGGTTGCGGTCCAGCGCGCCTTCCCAGCGCGAGACCACCACGGTGGCCACGGCATTGCCGATGAAGTTGGTCAGCGAGCGGCATTCGCTCATGAAGCGGTCCACACCCAGGATCAGCGCCATGCCGGCCACCGGCACTTCCGGCACGACGGCCAGGGTGGCGGCCAGGGTGATGAAGCCCGCGCCGGTGACGCCGGCCGCGCCCTTGGAGCTGAGCATGGCGACCAGCAGCAGGGCGATCTGGTGGCCCAGGGTCAGTTCGGTGTTGGTGGCCTGGGCGATGAACAGCGCCGCCAGGGTCATGTAGATGTTGGTGCCGTCCAGGTTGAACGAGTAGCCGGTCGGGACCACCAGGCCCACCACCGACTTGCTGCAGCCGGCGCGTTCCATCTTCTCCATCAGCGACGGCAGCGCCGACTCCGACGACGAGGTGCCGAGCACCAGCAGCAGTTCGGCCTTCAGGTAGCGCGCCAGCTTGAACACCGAGAAGCCGCACAGGCGGCAGACCACGCCGAGGATCACCGCCACGAACAGGAAGGCGGTGAGGTAGAACGAGCCCACCAGCCAGGCCAGGTTGATCAGCGAGCCGACGCCGTACTTGCCGATGGTGAAGGCGATCGCACCGAAGGCGCCGATCGGGGCGGCCTTCATCAGGATGTGCACCAGCTTGAACACCGGAGCGACCAGCGCCTCCAGGAAGTTCAGCACCGGCTTGCCCTTCTCGCCCACCATCGCCAGCGCGATGCCGAACAGCACGGCCACGAACAGCACCTGCAGGATGTTGCCGTCGACGAACGCGCTGAGCAGCGTCTTCGGGATGATGTCCATCAGGAAGCCGACCAGGGTCAGGTCGTGCGACTTCTCGACGTAGCTGTGCACCGCGGTCTGGTCCAGCTCGGCGGGGTTGATGTTCATGCCGGCGCCGGGCTGCACCACGTGCGCCACGATCATGCCGACGATCAGCGCCAGCGTGGAGAAGAACAGGAAGTACGCCATCGCCTTGGCAAAGACCCGGCCCACCGTACGCAGGTGGGTCATGCTGGCGATGCCGGTGACGATGGTGAGGAAGATCACCGGCGCGATGATCATCTTCACCAGGTTGATGAAGGCATCACCGAGCGGCTTCATCTTCTCGCCGATCAACGGCTCGTAATGGCCGAGGATGGCGCCCAGGACGATCGCCACGATCACCTGGAAGTACAGCTGGCGATAGATCGGCAACGGCTTTGCAGGCACCGGTGCTGCGGTCGGGATGTGCATGGCGGACTCCGGAAGGGGCGTTTTCAGGCACGTACGGCCCCGGAGCTGCACGGGAACCGTTACCGTGGAAACTGATCGCAGGCCCTGTGCAGCACGCACAGGAGGTGCGACCAATGGACGCCTTTGTACGCGCCAGGCACGCCAGCGCAGATAACCTATTGGTACTAGCCTCCCGGTTCAGGTGGCACAGGTGCCTACACTGGCGCCGCACCGCCCGATCCTGGGGAGGCTGGTGGCCCGGGCTGAACGGCTGGGTGAGTCTTTGCGAAAGTTCCGGCCCTTCCGGCCGTTGATGTCCTGTCCACACGCAATCTGAGAGAGCCGCACCCAACATGCGCCCGAATCCCACCTTGCTGGCCCTGTCGCTGGCCGCCCTTCCCGCCTTCGCCTCGGCCGCCGATTTCGACAACTGGCCGACCAAGTACACCTTCGGTGATGGCACCGAGCTGGCGGCCACCGCCAACATCGCCTACGACTACAACGACTTCTCCTCGGCCAGTGGCCTCGAGGACGACGATGCCGTGCGCCGCAAGGAATTCGGCGCGACGCTGAAAAAGAAGGGCGTCTACGATGCGATGGTCTACTACGACTTCCAGGCCGATACCTGGCTGGACGTGTTCGTGCGCTTCGAGAGCAAGGCCTTCTTCGGCCGTGACGTCGGCCGCTTCCGCTTCGGCTACATGAAGACCCCGGTCGGCCTGGATGCGAACACCTCTTCGCGTGCCGGCAGCTTCCTGGAAACCTCGCTGCCGGTGCAGGCCTTCTACGAAGGCCGCCGCACCGGCGTGGAGTGGGTGCTGGAGCGCCCGCAGTACCTGCTGCAGGCCGGGGCCTATGGCGGCAAGGACCTGCAGGGCGACAACCCCGGCACCACCCAGGCGGTGCGTGCGGTGTGGACGCCGGTGAAGGCACCAGGCGATGTGATCCACCTGGGCCTGGCCTACTCGCAGGAAAACCCGCGTGGCTACAGCGATGGCCGCGACGTGCATCACGAGGCCAGCGCCCGCCTGCGCGCGCGCCCGGAAGCCGGCCTGACCGACATCCGCTACGTCGATTCCGGTGCGCTGGTCACTGCCGACCAGATCCGCCGCACCGGCCTGGAAGGCATCTGGATCCGGGGCCCGTTCTCGCTGCAGGCCGAAGCGCTGCGCGCTACGGTCACCCGTCATGACGGCAAGCCCGACTACACCGGCAGTGGCCAGTACGCGATGGCCAGCTGGGTGCTGACCGGCGAATCGCGCCCGTACAACGCCGGCGCGGTGGCCAACATCAAGCCGGCGCACAACTACGGCGCGGTCGAACTGCTGGCCCGATACAGCCGTCTCGACCTGGACGATGGCAGCATCCTCGGCGGCCGCCAGCACGACCTGACGCTGGGCGCGAACTGGTACCTGACCAGCCACTTCAAGTTCCAGGCCAACTACGTGAAGGTCGACGCCAGCCGTCGTGGCGTGCACAGCACGCCGGAGATCTTCGAACTGCGCGCGCAGATGCACTTCTGACCCCTTCCACGTCAGACCCCGGCGGGCGTGCACGCCACGCCCGCCGGCCCTGCGTAGACTGCCGCCATGTACTGGCTCAGCCGCCACCGGATGCTGTTGCTGACCCTGCTGGTGATGGTCGGCGGTACCGTGCTGTGCGCGGTCGCCGCCGGTCATTACGCCTGGCGGCGCGCGCTCGGCGAGGAAAGCAGCCAGGTGCAACGCCAGCTGCAGCTGTATGGCCAGGGCCTGCAACAGCGCATCGACCGCTTCGGCACCTTGCCGCAGGTGCTGGCACTTGACCCGGATCTGCTGCATGCACTGCGCGTGCCGCCCTCGCCCAGCGAACGGCAGCGGCTGAACCTCAAGCTGCAACGCGCCAACGAAGTCACCCGTGCCTCGACCCTGACCCTGGTCGGCCACGACGGTGTGGCGGTGGCGGCCAGCAACTGGGACCAGCCGACCACCAACGTCGGCGAGAACTACAGCTACCGCCCCTACTACCGCCAGGCGCTGGCGCAGGGCCGTGGCCGCTTCTACGGCATCGGCATGACCACCGGCGTGCCCGGCTATTACCTTTCGCAGGCCATCGAAGAAGACGGCAAGCGGCTGGGCGTGGTGGTGATCAAGGTCGAGTTGTCCGCGCTGGAACAGGAATGGCTGAGCAGCCCGGACGTGGTGCTGGCCAGCGACGACCACGACGTGGTGTTCCTGGCCAACCGGGACAGCTGGCGCTACCGGCTGCTGCGCCCGCTGGGAGCCGATGAGCGCCGCGAGATGCTGGACGCCCGCCAGTACGCCGACCGCGCATTGCAGCCCCTGCGCGCACGCACCGAAGACGTGCTGGCCGATGGCGGCCGCATGGTGCGCCTGCTGGATCCGGCGCTGCCGCAGCCGATGCTGTGGCAGAGCCTGCCGCTGCCCGCCGAAGGCTGGAACCTGCACCTGCTGCACGATGCCAGTGCCGCCACCGGCGCCGGCCGCGCCGCCGCACTCACCGGTGGCGCTGCATGGCTGGCGCTGGGCTTCCTGGTGCTGTTCGTGCAGCAGCGCCGGCGACTGGCCAAGCATCGCCTGCGCAGCCGCCGCGAGCTGGAAACCCTGCTCAAGCAGCATGCACAGGAACTGCGTACCGCGCAGGATGGCCTGCTGCAGGCCGCCACCGATGCCGACAGCGGCCTCAGCCGCAGCCTCGAACACCTGCCGCAGGGCGTGGTGGTGATCGACCGCGAACTGCGCCTGGTCGCGTGGAATTCGCGCTATCTGGAACTGTTCCGCTTCCCGCAGGACCTGGTTCGCGTCGGCCGGCCGATCGAGGAACTGTTCCGCTTCAACGCACGCCGTGGCCTGCTTGGTCCGGGCCCGGTCGATGAAGCCATCGAGCGCCGCCTGAACCACCTGCGCAGCGGCCGCCCGCACATGCGCGAGAGCGAAAAAGACGATGGCACCGTGCTGGAAATCCGCGGCAACCCGCTGCCCGACGGCGGCTTCGTCACCAGCTATGCCGACATTACCAGCTACAAGAACGCCGCGCGCGAACTGCGCTCGCTGGCCGATGCGCTGGAACACCGCATCGCCGAGCGCACCCATGACCTGGAAGAAGCACGCCGCGAAGCCGAGCAGGCCAACCGCTACAAGACGCGATTCGTCGCCTCGGCCGTGCACGACCTGCTGCAGCCGCTCAACGCGGCGCGCATGTTCGTCTCGGTGCTGCGCGGCAAGCTGGGCGACCCGGCGCAGCAGCAGACTGCGGACCACATCGATGCTGCGCTGGCCGCGCAGGATGCGATCCTCAACAGCCTGCTGGATATCGCGCGCCTGGAATCCGGCAGCCTGCCGACCCGAGTGCAGGCGTTCCGGCTCGGGCCTTTGCTGCAGACGCTGGCGCGCGAATTCGGCATCGCCGCACAGTCGCGTGGCCTGGTGGTCGACTGGGTCGATACCGATGCGGTAGTGGTCAGCGATGAAGCCCTGCTGCGCCGAATCCTGCAGAACTTCCTGTCCAACGCGCTGCGCTACAGCGAACGCGGCCGCGTGCTGCTCGGCTGCCGTCGCCGTGAAGGCATGCTGTGGATCGAGGTGCACGACCAGGGCCCCGGCATTCCCGACGCGTTGCAGGGCGAGATCTTCGAGGAGTTCCGCCGCCTGCACGACGGCCAGCAGCGCGGCGCCGGCCTTGGCCTGGCCATCGTCGATCGCATCGGCCGCCTGCTTGGGCATCCGATCCGGCTGCGCTCGCAGCTGGGCCAGGGCAGCGTGTTCGCGGTGGGCGTGCCGTTCGGCGAAGCCAGCGCGATTCCCGCTACTGCTCCCGTGCCGGTGCTGGTGCAGGAACCGGCGGCGGACAACCCGCTTCGCGGTCGCCGGGTGTGGGTGATCGACGACGATCCGCACGTGTGCGCGGCCAGCCGCGCGCTGCTGGAGCGCTGGGGCTGCGAGGTGGCGCTGGCCGATGGCCCACAGGCGGCGCTGCAGCTGGCAGCAACAGGCGCAGTACCGGAGCTGGTGCTGCTGGATGTGCGCATGGGCGATCACCATGGGCCGGTGCTGTACGAGACATTGGCCGAATTGTGGCAGGCCCGCCCGCCGGTAGTGCTGGTTACTGCCGAGCGCGATGCGGGGTTGCGTGAGATGGCCGCCGAACGCGGCTGGGGGATGATGGCCAAGCCGGTGAAGCCGCCGGCGCTGCGGGCACTGATGAGTCAGTTGCTGATCCGCCATCGCGGGTAGTTTCCAGCCAACGGCGCAGCCCCTCGTGGGTGGTGTCTGGGTGGTCGGAAAGCAGAAGCCGCGGGTGGGCCGGTCGGGTTGGGTACGCGGAGGACGCCGTGAATCCGTCCATGGAGGCTTGCAGCCGCTTGCTCGTGTGCGCTGTCCTGCGCACACGGCAAGACCCGGGTTGGGCGTCCTGCCCAACCCGCCCGAGGCATGCCTCGGGCCCATGCGGCTGACACCCCCGCGCACCCAACCCGACCGGCCTCCGACAGATTTCGGTGGCCTGCACCCACGGAGAAGAAAATAAGATCAAAAGCGGGTCGCGCGCTGCGCTTGCTCGTGTAGAGCCGAGCCCATGCTCGGCTTCACGGACCGGCCAGAAAGCAGCCGAGCGTGGGCTCGGCTCTACAAAAAGCGGCCTGTCAGGCTGCCTTTGCTTTTGATCTTCTTTTCTCTTCCGTGGGTGGATGCGCACGGAACCTGTCCGTGGCCGGGCAGGTGGGCTGCGCAGGGGCGTGAGCCGCATGGATGCGGCGACCGAGCTTACATGGATGTACGTGCAGCGGCCCCTGTGCAGTCCACCTGCCCGGCCTCACCCATGAACTGCTCTACGTGTCCACCCACGAGGGGCTGCGCCGTTGGCTGGAAACTACAGCCCGATGCCGGCGTCGCCCTCGGGCTCCAGCGCCTTCACCAGCACCGCCGCCTGTGTGCGGCTGTGGCACTCGAGCTTCTTCAGGATGGCGGTGACGTGCACCTTCACCGTGTTCTCGGCCAGCCCCAGGGTGTAGGCGATCTGCTTGTTGAGCAGGCCATCGGCCAGGCAGAGCAGCACGCGGAACTGCTGCGGGGTCAGCTGGGCCAGGCGGCTGGCCAGTAGTGCATCGGCCTCGGAACGCTCGGCGGCCATCGCCGGGAACCACAGGCCGCCATCGAGTACTGCCTGCACGGCCTCGCCGATGGTCTCGGCCGGCGCGGACTTCGGGATGAAACCGGCGGCGCCGAACTGCTGGGCACGGCGGATCACCCGCGGATGGTCGTTGGAGGAAAGGATCACCACCGGGATGTCCGGATGCGAGCCGCGCACGTGCAGCAGCGCGGAAAAACCGTGCGCGCCGGGCATGGTCAGGTCGAGCAGCACCAGGTCCACGTCCGGCTGTGCGTCGAGCGCCTCGGCCAGCGCATCGGCACTGGCCACCTCGCGCACCTGCGCCAGCGGCAGGCTCTGCCGCAAGGACTGCACCACCGCCGAACGCAGCAGCGGGTGGTCGTCGGCGATCAGGATGGTGTATTCGCTCATGCCGCCATTGTACGGGCAGGCCGGAGCCTCAGCGCCCCGCCGGCTCGACGCTGCTGCGCCAGGCATCGAGGAACTGGCGGCGCTTGAGCGCATCCAGGTACACCAGCAGGCCCGGGCCGAGCTGGATCGGACGCCGGCTGCGGCCGGGCGCATCGTCGCCACGTGCGTTGCCGGTCACGATCGGCATCAGCCGCGCCTCGCGCGACAGCACCTGCTGGCCACGGGGCGACAGCAGGTAGTCGAGGAAGCGCCGCGCTTCTTCCGGGTGTGGGCCGGTACGCGGAATCACCGCGGTGCGCAGCACCACCAGCGTGTAGTCCTCAGGCTCGACGATGGCCAGTGGCGCGCCGGCATCGACCCGTGCCTGCGCGTAGGAACCAAGCACGTTGTAGACCAGCGACAGCTCGCCGCTGGCCACCTTGTCCAGCAGCACGCCGGTGCGCTCTTCGCGCACTACGTCGTTGTCGCCGAGCGCCCCCAGCAGCGCGCCGGCGATGCTGCCGCGCTGCGCATCCTGCGTTGCCAGCAGGTAGCCGACACTGCTGCGCTCGATGTCATAGGTGCCGACCCTGCCGCGCAGCGGTGCACCTTCGGCACGCAGCCGGTCCAGCAGCTGGCGGCGCGTGTGCGGCACCTTTGCCGAAGGCATTGCGCGGGTGTTGTAGACCATCACCACCGGCTCGTAGCTGATGCCGAAGGCCTCGTTGCGCCACTGCGCCCAGGCTGGCAGCGCAGCGGTCAGCGCCGAGCGATGTGGCAGCGCGTGGCCATCGTTGACCAGCTTGGTCTGCAGGTCCATGCCGCTGGAGATCAGCAGGTCCGGCGATGCGGGTCCACCGCGGTCGTGCAGGTAACGCGCGTACAGGTCCTGGGTGATGATGTCCTCGTACACCACCTCGGTGCCCGGGTGCAGCCGCTGGTAATCGGCAATCACCACCGCGAACACTTCGATGTCGGTAGTGCCGTGAATGCGCAGCTGCGCGGTGGCCGCCCCCTGTGCGGGAAAACGACGCACATCGCCGGGCGCGGCCAGCACCGGCAGGGCCAGCAGCAGGGCAACGGCCGTGGCAAACAGGCGGATCATGGACTGCTCCGTGGCAGGCGGATGGTGGCGATCAGCCCGCCCTGCGGGCGGTTGCTGAGGTCGATGCGGCCGCCGTGGCTGTCGACCACCCGCTTGACGATGGCCAGGCCCAGCCCGGCACCGCCGGATGGCGCGCCTTCGCCACGCGCGAAGCGCTCGAATACGCGTTCGGCATCGGCAGCCGCGATGCCTGCGCCATGGTCGGCGATGGTCAGCACGGCCTGCCCGCTTTCCACGGTCAGCGCGATCTGCAACGGGCCGTCGCCGCCGTACTTCAACGCGTTGTCGACCAGGTTCTTGATTGCCTCGCGCAGCAGCAGCGCGTCGCCATGCACCTGCACCGGCTCGGCAGTCATCGCCAGTTGCACGCGCGGTGCCGGGCTTGCCTGCGGCAGTGCTTCATGCAACGCCTGGTGCACGGTCTCGGCCAGATCCACCGCCGCAAAGCGCTGCAGGTGCGAACGATGGATCACGCTGGCATCGCTGAGCAGCTGGTTGAGCAGCCGGCTCATATGCGTGGCGTTGCGCTCGATCGCCTGCAGGCTGCGTCGCATGTCCTCAGGATCGTCATCATCCAGCGCCAACTGCGCCTGAGCTCGCAATGCCGCCAGTGGCGTGCGCATCTGGTGTGCGGCCTCGGCCATGAACGCGCGCAGTGTCTCGTTGCTGCTGGACAGGCGCTCCATGAAGCGGTTCAACGCGGCCACCATCTGGTCCATCTCGCGTGGCACGCGGGCATCGAGCGGCTTCAGGTCGGACGGCTCGCGGCGCGACAGCTCGCGCTCCACCCGCACCAGCGGCCGGAACGCACGATGCACGCCGAACGCCACCAGCGCCAGCAGCAGCCCGGACAACACACCGATCGCCAGCAATGCACGATTGACCATGTCCTGCGCAACGGCTTCGCGCGCGCGCCGGGTCTGGCCCACCTGCACCTGCACCTCGCCCTGCGCGGAGGCCGCGGCGAAACTGCGGCCGACCACCACGAAGCGCACGGTTTCGCCGCTGTAGGGGGCGTCGAACAGCTGCGGCTGGGTACCGGGCCTGCGCGGCGGTGTCGGCAGATCACCGTAGCCGGTGATCAGCGTGCCGCGGCTGTCGGCCACCCGGTAGAACACGCGGTCCTCCGGCGCCATCGCCAGCAGGTCCAGCGCCGCATAGGGCAGATCGACCTGCCACTGGCCGTCGACCAGGGCCACCGAATCGGCGATGGACAGCGCCGAGGACACCAGCAGGTGATCGTAGGATCGGTTGGCGGCGCGCTGGCCGTAATCGCGTGCGGCGAACAGCAGGGCCACCGCGAACACCGCCAGCAGCACGCCGAGGTAGAGCAGCAGCGTGCGCCGCAGCGAACCCGGCGCCGCAGTCGCAGCACGCGTGTCAGCCATCGGCGTCGGCATGGGTATCGCTGGCTTCCAGCAGGTAACCGACGCCACGCACCGTGGTGATGCGCAGCGGCGCGCCCGCCAGCTTCTTTCTCAGGCGACCAACGTACAACTCGATGGCATTCGGGCCCGCTTCGTCATCGAAACCAAACAGGCCGTTGCCGATCTCGTCCTTGCCGACCACCTGGCCAAGACGGCCGACCAGGATCTCCAGCAGGCGGTACTCGCGATTGGGCAGTTCGATCGGCTCCCCGTCGAGGCTGACCCGGTGCGCCGCGTTGTCGAACTGGAAGCCGCCAATCTGCACCACTTCGCTGGCCTGGCCGCGCGCACGCCGCAGCAGCACGCGGCAGCGCGCTTCGAACTCGCGGAAATCAAACGGCTTGCCCAGATAGTCGTCGGCCCCCACATCCAGCGCCTGCACGCGATCTTCGATGCCGTCACGCGCGGTCAGCATCAGCACCGGCGTGCTGTCACCGCGCTCGCGCATGCCGGCCAGCACGCGCAGGCCATCGAGCTTGGGCAGGCCGATGTCCAGCACCACCAGGTCGAAGCTCTGGTAGCGCAGCACGCTGGCAGCGGCCAGGCCATCGGCCTGCCAGTCCACGGCGTGCCCGCTGCGGCGCATCCGGCGGATGATCGCATCGGCCAGATCCGGATTGTCTTCGACCAGCAGCAGGCGCATGGGCACACGGGTGGGAGGGGAACCGAATGCTACCGCATGCCGCCGCTGGGCTCGCCGGGCGCGGCACGGCGAGCCCAGCGGCCTGCTTTTCGCTGCACCGCACAATCCGTTGACAGGACGATGACAGCTTGCCCGACCCAGACTGCGGCCGCGCACCGTCCGGTGCCCACGATTGCCGCGCGCCTGGCGCGCACCTGGGAGGGTTTGTGGAATTCACGTTTGCCTGGCGGCGTCCTGCCGCCATGATGGCGCTGGCTGTCCTGTCGGTGCCGGCCTTCGCCGCCGAAGACGACCGTCCGGTCACCGCCACCCTGGGGGGCCGCCTGCACCTGGACTTCGCCACCTTCGACAACGACAACCGCGGAACGCCGAACAAGGATGACACCGAGATCCGCCGCGCCTGGGTCGATGTGTCCGGCAAGTTCTTCGTGGTCGACTACAAGCTGGAAGCCGACTTCTCCGGCGACCGCGTCGAGGCCAAGGATGTCTACCTGGCCCGCAGCTTCGGCAAGGCGGGCAAGCTGACCGTGGGCCAGTTCAAGCAGTATTTCTCGCTGGATGACCGTACCAGCTCCAACTACGGCAGCTTCCTGGAGCGCGGCAACGCCGGCACCACGCTGGCGCCGCTGTACCGCCTGAGTGCGTCCTGGCAGGCCAACCCGGGCGACTTCACCTGGGCGGCCAGCCTCTACAGCCTGGAGAGCATCGACGCCTGGCAGGTGAAGGGCCGCGCGGCGGGTGGTCGCGTCACCTGGGCGCCCTCGCCCAGCGACGGCGACGTGCTGCACCTGGGCCTGTCGCTGGCCCGCGAGGCGTATGACAACCCCGGCGCCAATGGCGTGCCCGGCCTGCGCATCCGTCCGCGCCCGGCCGGCCACCTGTCCGACGAGAGCCGCCTGACCCTGGTCGACTTCTCCGCCGGCCGCGATACCGACGTCAACAAGTGGTCGCTGGAATACGCGCAGGTGCGCGGCCCGCTGTCGTGGCAGGGCGAGTTCAGTGGCGCCACCTTCGATGACGGCGCCCAGCGCGGCGACGTGATGGCCGCCTACGGCATGCTCAGCTGGTTCGTCACCGGCGAAAGCCGCGCCTATGACCGCAAGACCGGACGCTTCGCGCGGGTGAAGGACATCCGCCACAAGGCCGGTGCATTCGAAGTGGCGCTGCGCTACGACCAGATGTGGGGCGCGCAGCACCTTGATGGCGCGCCGGACCTGCGCCGCGGCAGCACCGAAGCCTGGACGCTGGGCGGCAACTGGTACCTGCGCGACAACCTGCGCTTCATGCTCAACGTGATCGAAAGCCGCAACCGCGACCGCCTGGCCGGGGTCACGGTGGACCGCACCCGCGCGGTCACCGGCCGCCTGCAGTACGACTTCTAGGCCTGACATTCCGGGCGCGCGGCGCCCGGCCCCTTCCACTCCCCACGTCCTGTTTTCGCAAGGAGTCCGCAGATGATGCTGAGCATCCTCGGCTTTGGCATGGTCATTACGTTCATGTACTTGATCATGAGCAAGCGCCTGTCGCCGCTCGTCGCCCTGATCACCATTCCCATCCTGTTCGCGCTGATCGGTGGCTTCGGTGCCGGCATCGACGAGATGATGCTGGAGGGCATCAAGAAGATCGCGCCGACCGGCGTGATGCTGATGTTCGCCATCCTCTACTTCGGGGTGATGATCGATGCCGGCCTGTTCGATCCGCTGGTGCGGGTGATCCTGCGCTTCGTCAAGGGCGATCCGATGAAGATCGTGCTTGGCACCGCCGTGCTGGCGATGCTGATCTCGCTCGATGGCGACGGTTCGACCACCTACATGATCACCGTCTCGGCGATGCTGCCGCTGTACCAGCGGCTGGGCATGAACGCGCTGAACATGACCTGCGTGACCATCCTCGCCGGCGGCGTGATGAACCTGACCCCGTGGGGCGGCCCGACCGCACGCGCGGCCACTGCGCTGCACGTGGACCCGGCCGATGTGTTCGTGCCGCTGATCCCGTCGATGGTGATCGCCTGTGCCGGCGTGCTGCTGCTGGCCTGGTACCTGGGCCTGAAGGAACGCCGTCGCCTCGGCGTGGTGACCCTGCCCAAGGGCGGCAGCTGGATGGACAACAGCGTGTCCGATGACAGCAATCCGCTGCCGACCGTGGAAGACGCCGAGGACATCAAGCGGCCGAAGCTGCTGTGGGTGAACCTGGCCCTGACCGTGGCGCTGATGACCGCGCTGATCATCGGCGTGCTGCCGATGCCGGTGCTGTTCATGGTCGGCTTCGCCATCGCCCTGGTGATCAACTACCCGAACCTGGCCGAGCAGCGCCGCCGCGTGGTCAACCACGCCGGCAACGTGCTGTCGGTGGTGTCGCTGATCTTCGCCGCAGGCATCTTCACCGGCATCCTCAACAACACCGGCATGGTCGAAGCGATGTCGCACAGCTTCCTGGCGGTCATTCCGGAGTCGTGGGGCCCGTACCTGGCGGTGATCACCGCGGTGGCGTCGATGCCGTTCACCTTCTTCATGTCCAACGACGCGTTCTACTTCGGCGTGCTGCCGATCCTGTCCGAGGCCGCCGGCAACTACGGCATCACTCCGGTGGAAATGGCGCGCGCCTCGCTGGCTGGCCAGCCGGTGCACCTGCTCAGCCCGCTGGTGCCGTCCACCTACCTGCTGGTGGGCCTGGCCAAGGTCGAATTCGCCGACCACCAGAAGTTCACCCTGAAGTGGGCCATCGCCATCTCGATGCTGCTGATGATCGGCAGCCTGCTGTTCGGCCTGTATCCCCTCGCCGCCTGACCCTTTGCCAAGGAGCCTTCTGCAATGACGCTTCGAATCGCTTACGTCACCAGTGGAATGGGCAGTGTCGGCACTGCCATCTGCCAGAGCCTGGCCCGCAGCGGCCACACCGTGGTTGCCGGCTGCGCGCCGAACTCGCCGCGCAAGGCCAACTGGCTGCGCGAGCAGCGCGAACAGGGCTTCGACTTCATCGCCTCCGAAGGCAACGCGACCGACTGGGCCTCGACCAGCGCCGCGTTCGCCAAGGTCCGCGCCGAAGTGGGTGAGGTCGATGTACTGGTCAACAACTCCGGCGGCAGCCGCGACCTGCTGTTCCGGCAGATGACGGTGGAGGACTGGAACGCGGTGATCGCCTCCAACCTCAATGCGCTGTTCAACCTGACCAAGCAGGTGGTCGACGGCATGGCCACGCGGGGCTGGGGCCGCATCATCAACATCGGCTCGGTCAGCGCCCACAAGGGCCAGATCGGCCAGGTGAACTACGCCACCGCCAAGGCCGCGATGCATGGCTTCAGCCGTGCGCTGGCCGCCGAAGTGGCTTCGCGCGGCGTCACCGTCAACACGCTGTCGCCGGGCTACATCGCCAGCCAGGCGATCAGCAGCTTCCCGCCGGATGTACTGGACCGGCTGGCGGCCTCGGTGCCGGTGCGCCGCCTGGGTCGCCCCGAGGAAGTGGCCGGCCTGTGCGCCTGGCTGGCCTCGGATGAAGCCTCGTACGTGACCGGCGCCGACTATCCGGTCAACGGTGGCCTGTACATGGGGTAAGCCAGTCTCCACGCTGCGCGTGGACCGCCTCCCCCACGGAGTGCGCGGGGCCGGTGAACCTTTGCTTGCGAAGGGAATCCGGCCCCTTTTTCATCCGGCTGCGGGACCTGCGCGGGTGCCCTGCACCATTCGTTGGTTTTCCGTAAAGAAGGTTTCATGTTCCGTTCGCATAGTGGCCCTGCACCGCGCACGCGTGCCGGTGATCACCCCCCATGCAACGGACCACCATGCAGACCCGACACCTGACGATCGCCGTAGCGATCGTGCTCTCCGCCGCTGCCAGCGCCCATGCCGCCACCACCGCCGATACCGGCGCCAGCACCGATGCCGCGCTGAGCGCGCAGACGCTGGATACCGTCTCTGTGATCGGCCAGGGCGAGACCCGCCAGGTGCAGCGCATCACTGCCGTGGACAAGCAGGTGCTGCCGCCGGGCACCAGTGGCCAGAAGATCCTCGATCGCCTTCCGGGCGTGTCGGTGCAGTCCAACGATGCCTTTGGCGCCAACGAGGAATCGCAGACCATCAGCCTGCGCGGCTTCGACAAGAGCCGCCTGGGCTACACGCTGGACGGCATCCCGCTGGGCGACAACAGCTACGGCAATTACAACGGCCTGAGCATCGCCCGCGCGATCATCGCCGAGAACCTGGCCGGCGCCGAACTGTCGCAGGGCATTGGTTCGCTGGGCGTGGCCTCGACCAGCAACCTGGGCGGCACCATCCAGTATTTCTCGATGGATCCGTCCACCGAATTCGGTGGCCGCGCCAGCGTCACCGTCGGCGACAACAACCAGCGCCGCGGCTACCTGCGCGTGGACACCGGCGACCTCAACGGCTTCTCGGCCTATGTGTCCGGCGTGCACCAGGACCAGGACATGTGGGCCGCGCCGTACCAGAACCAGACCACCCGCCAGTTCAATGCCAAGGCAGTGTGGAACGTTGGCGACCACCGTTTCGGTGCGTTCGTGGCGACCTCGCGCGCCAGCCAGGCCAACTATGCCTACCTGTCCAAGGACATGCTGGCACGCGGACTGGGGTATGACTGGAACATCTACGCGCCGGACTGGGATCGCGCCGTCGCCGCCGCGTACTGCGCGCCTGGCACCTACAACAAGGCGCGCTGCAAGTTCAGCGGCGGCGTCAACAGCATCGACGATGCGTACTATCAGAGCCGTGCACTGCGCGACGACAACCTGTACTCGGTCGATGCCGACCTGCGCCTGGGCGAGCAGGGCCGCCTGAAGCTGCTGGCCTACCACCACGACAACCGTGGCCAGGGCCACTGGTGGGCACCGGGCCAGCCGTCCTACCCGGGTACCGACAGGATGCTGCCGATCTCGATCCGCAGCACCAACTACACGATCAACCGCGATGGCCTGACCGCCGCGCTGTCGTGGACGGTGGGCATCCACGAGCTGGAAGCCGGCCTGTGGTACGAGCAGAACGACCATAACGTGTCGCGCAACTTCTACTACATCAGCGGCCCGTTCCTGGACGACCTGTACCTGAAGAACCCCGACCGCTTGCTGTTCAACCAGGACTTCGACATCCGCACGCGCCAGTTCTACGTGCAGGACCGCATGCGCTTCCTGGACCAGCGCCTGACCGTGGACGTGGGCATCAAGAGCCCCAACACCCGCATGCGCGCCACCGCGCAGCCCGGCGTTGAAACCCGCATTGCGTCGGGCACACTGACCGCCAAGGAATCGGTGCTGCCGCAGGTAGGCCTGGGCTTCAAGCTCAACGCCAACAACGAGCTGTTCGCCTCCTACGCCGAGAACATCGCCGCCTTCGTCGGCGGTGGCAGCGGCGGCCCGCTGCAGGTGTCGCCGGAATCGTTCGCGGCCAGCGCCGGGCTGGAGCCGGAGAAGTCCAAGAGCCTGGAAGCCGGCTTCCGCACTTTCGGTGAGAAGTACCAGGCCTCGATCGCTGCATACAACGTCAAGTTCGACAACCGCCTGCTGTCGCTGAACCCGTGTTCGAGCATCGAAGTCGGCACGCGCCCGGAGTGCGTGACGCGCTTCATCAACGTCGGTTCGGTGAAGAGCCATGGCGCGGAACTGACCTTCATCCTCAAGCCGATTGATGGCCTGCAGTGGTACAACGCGCTGTCCTGGAACAAGACCACCTACGAGGATGACTACACCTCGGGCGGTGCGATCGTTCCGGTGGCCGGCAAGATCACGGTGGATACGCCGCAGCGCATGGCCTCCAGCGAGATCAGCTGGAACCGCGACGGCTTCTTCGCCAGCCTGCGTGCGAAGTACACCGGCAAGCGCTACTACACCTACACCAACGACCAGTCGGTGCCGGGCGTGACCACCTTCGACGCCGGTGCGGGCTACGATTTCGGCCCGGGCCTGGGCCTGCGCAACGTGCGGGTGTCGTTGAACGCGACCAACCTGACCAACAAGCGCTACGCCGGCCAGCTGAGTTCGTTCGCACCGACTGATCCGAAGGGCACGCGCTATGCGATCCATGCGAGTGCGCCGCGGCAGCTGTTCATGACGGTGGCGGCGGAGTTCTAAGTCAGAAGCGGGCGCTGCGGCGCATTGACTGTTCCTGCATGGCGCAGGTAGGCAGGCCCATGCAGGACACGCCGTAAACCCGTCCTTGGGGGCTCGATGGCGCCATCCATGGCGCCAACGGTCCTGCATGGGCCTGCCTACCCGCGCTCGACAATTCCCAGCGCCGGCGCGGAGGCAATGGAAAGCAAGAGCAAAAGCAAAGAGCCGGGCATTGCCCGGCGCTTTGCTTTTCAAACTTCTCAAACGCAATCCCTCTGGTGGACCTGCTGCCGCGCCCGCAGGAAATTGTCTGGAGGAGGCGGGGCACCCTGGTCAGGACCGTTGGCGCCATGGATGGCGCCATCGAGCACCATGGAGGGGCTTTTGCGTGTCCTGACCAGGGTGCCCCGCCTCCTCCCAGCCGATAGCAGGCAGGCGCAGGAGGATCCGCCAACGCATTTCATTCCGGCGCCAGCTGGTCCATCCGTATCCGGTTGGCGAACAGCGAGAACGCCAGCATGCCGGCCAGGCCGTTCGCCCGGCTCACCCAATGCGGCAGCCAGCGCGGCGGCTTCAGCACCCCCGCCTCGAACAGCGGCGCGAACGCGATCGCATCGGCCAGGCTCATCTTGCCGGCGAACAACCAGCGGCAGACCTGCAGGCGGTCCTCGGCCAGCATGTGCCGGAAGAAGGTGTGCACCGATACCAGGCCGCGCAGGTACACCGTGTCCTTGGTGAAGGCCAGGCCGCCACTCGGCGGCACGCCACGGAACACGCGCTGGGCCGAGGCGAAACTCTCTTCCGCGTTCTGCCCGGCATCGCAGAAATAGCGGAACACTTCGATGAAATCAGCGCCTTCGCGTGCCATCGCAATCGCTTCGGTACGCAGGCTGATGCGTTTCAGGCGCTCGATGTCGATGCTGCCGGTGATCTGCTCGGCGAAGGTCGCCAACCCTTCCTGGGTCGCCGTTACCCGTGGCGAGGACAACGCCAGGCTCGGCAGTACCGGCTGGCCGCGGCCATTCAATGCGGTCAGCGAATGCACCAGCGCTTCGTGGTGGAACAACTGCGCGCGGTCGTAGGCGCTGAAGCGCGCGCTGGTGCGCAGGCGGATGCGGGTCGGGCCGGCGGCGGCCTTGGACACCAGCTCCGGATCCAGCTGCACCTGGATGATGCGCGATTCGAAGAACGCATCCAGATCATTCTGCAGCTGCAGTTGCAGGGCGATGGCCGAGACCGGCACCTGCTCTTCCGGCGCCAGCAGTTCGTGGTCCAGTTCGGCGGCAATCTGTATGAAGTGGCGCGCCGCGTCGCGCGTGCTCGGGCCATTGCCCGGCAGCGGCTGCTCGGGGGCGCCGAACAGCTGCACCGAACAGGTATCAACGGCGGCGGTGCCCAGTCCTTCCAGCAGCTGCGCGGCCAGGTCCCAGCTCTGCGCTGACTGCCGCACGTAGTGGCCCAGCGGATGAGTGTCGTCGCAGTCGGCGGCGATCGCGGCCAGCGCGCGACGTTCTTCGCTGAAGTCCAGCCGTGGGTAATCCACCTTCGGCAGCACCGGCTGGCCGCGCGCCACGCTGTCCAGGAACGGTGCCTGCAGCGTGGCCGGCCAGCTGGTCAGGCCCAGCAGGCGGATGCCTCCCACGGCCTCGACCAGGCGCGCATCGAGCGCTGCATGGTGGGCCACATCACGGTCCAGCGTCGCAGTCGGTTCCATGCGCGGACTATAACGCCCTGCCGTGCCCGGCGCGGTGCGCCGCCGCCCGAGCATTGGCTCGGGCGCTACATGAAATGACTCCACCGCGGACCAGCTGTAGAGCCGAGCCCATGCTCGGCTGCCTTGTTACCGCCTACGCGGCTTGCCTGCCGGGCGGAACTGCTGGCCCTTGCCTTTCTTGCCGCCGCGCTCCTGCGCGGTCTCGGCCTGGCGTACCGCCAGCTTGGCGGCAGCGGCAGCCACTTCTTCCTTCAGCTTGAAGTAGTTCAGCAGCCGGCTCTCTTCGATCTCGCCCGCCTCGATCGCCGCCCGCACCGCACAGCCGGGTTCCTGCTGGTGCTTGCAGTCGTTGAAACGGCACTGTGCGGCCAGCGCCTCGATGTCGGCGAAGCCACCTTCGGACAGCGTCTCTTCGCCGGTCGGCTTCAGCTCGCGCATGCCCGGGGTGTCGATCAGGCAGGCGCCCGTCGGCAACGGCATCAGCGCGCGGTGGGTGGTGGTATGGCGGCCACGCGAATCGTTGGCGCGCACCGCGTTGGTCTTCATCCGCTGCTCGCCAAGCAGGGTGTTGGTCAACGTGGATTTGCCGGCACCGGAGGAACCGACCAGCACCACCGTGCGGCCCGGGCCCAGCCACGGTTGCAGCACCGCCACACTGTCGGCATCCAGGCCGTTGATCGCATGCAGCGCGATGCCCTGCATCTCCAGCTCTTCCAGCACCGCCAGCGCATCCTCGCTGTACTCGGTCTGGTCGGCCTTGGTCAGCACCACCACCGGTTCTGCACCACCACCGCCGACCAGCAGCAGGTAGCGCTCGATGCGGCGCGGATTGAAGTCGGCATCCAGGCCGCAGACGATGAACACCGTGTCGATGTTGGCCGCGATCACCTGCTGGTGGTAGTGCTCGCCGGCGGCGCCACGCTTGATCGCGGTGCGGCGTGGCAGCAGCGCGACAATGCGGATGCCGTCCAGCAGCACCCAGTCGCCCACTGCAGGCCGCTCGTGGCTGGGGAAGCGCGGGCGCTGCCATTCCGGCAGCGATTCGGCCTTGATCGACGCATCCGGGCCATCGGCCACCACGTAGTGGGTGCGGTGCTGTTCGATCACCCGCGCCGGGCGGGCCTGCGGATGTGCGGCCATCGCGGCCTGCCAGTCGGCCTGCTGCGCCGGGCCCGGCCAGGGCCAGCCAATGGTCTGCAGGGCGATGAAATCGGGGGTCTGGGTCATCGCCGCCATTCTACCCGTGCCGATGCCCTGCCAGCCCAGCAATGACGGGCCCGGCGCCCCTGCCATGCATTGCAGCAATTCCGGTAGGATGGAAGCCCCATGCCTTTTGACGGCCCAGCTCCCATGTCCACCAACTCGCCCAAGCCCCTGGCCATCCGCGAGCGCCTTTCCGAAGTGCGCTACGAAATCCGCGGAGAACTGGCGCGGCGAGCCCGGGAGCTGGAGGCGCAGGGCCGCAAGCTGATCAAGCTCAACATCGGCAACCCGGGCAACTTCGGTTTCCGCGCGCCCGAGCACCTGCAGCGCGCGATCGCCGATGACATGGGCCGCACCGACCCGTACACCCACCAGCAGGGCCTGCCGGTCGCACGCGAAGCCATCGCGGCGTACTACGCCCGCCGTGGCGCACCGGATGCGCACCCCGACCGTGTGTTCGTCGGCAACGGCGTCAGCGAACTGATCGACCTGTCGCTGCGCGCATTGCTCAACCCGGGCGACGAAGTGCTGGTGCCCTCACCCGACTACCCGCTGTGGTCGGCCTCGACCATCCTCAACGATGGCCGCCCGGTGTACTACCGCTGCGCCGCCGAGAACGGCTTCCAGCCGGACCCGAGCGAGATCGAGACGCTGGTGTCCTCGCGCACCCGCGCCATCGTGCTGATCAACCCGAACAACCCCAGCGGCGCCAGCTACCCGCGTGAACTGCTCGAGCGCGTGGTCGAGATCGCGCGCCGCCACAACCTGCTGCTGCTGGTCGATGAGATCTACGACCAGATCCTGTACGACGATGCGGTATTCCAGCCGGTCGCGCCGCTGGCCGGCGACCACCCGTGCCTGACCTTCAGTGGCCTGAGCAAGGTGCACCGTGCCTGCGGCTGGCGCGTGGGCTGGGCCCACCTCAGCGGCGACGACGCGCGCCTGGGCGACTTCCGCGCTGCGCTGGACCTGCTCGGCGCGCTGCGCCTGTGCGCCAACGTGCCGGGCCAGTACGCCATCGAGGCCGCAGTGAACGGCCCGGACACCATCTCCGAACTGTGCACCCCGGGCGGCCGCCTGTATGAAACCCGCCGCGCGGTGATCGAAGCCTGCGAAGCCAGTGAGCACCTGTCGCTGGTCGCGCCGGCCGGTGCGCTGTACGCGTTCCCGGCCGTGGTCGGTGCCGCCGCCAAGGGCTTCGACGACCACAACTTCGCGCTGGATCTGATGAACAATGAAGGCGTGCTGGTGGTACCGGGTTCCAGCTTCAACGTGCCCTACCGCCATCATTTCCGCGTGACCCTGCTGCCGGAAGCCTCGGTGATGCGCGATGTGTTCGCCCGCATCGACCGCGTGCTGGCCCGCCGTGCCGAGGACGCGACCAAGGTCGTACCGTTGAAGCCGCGCCGTTCGGTGGCCTGAGCCGTGGCGCTGTCCTACCTGGCGCTGGGCGATTCGTACACCATCGGAGAAGCCGTTGCCGTTGAAGGCCGCTGGCCACACCAGCTGGCCGCCGCCCTGCGTGCGCAGGATGTGGCGCTGGCCGACCCGCAGACCATCGCCACCACCGGCTGGACCACCGACGAGCTGGACGCCGGCATCGATGCGGCCGCGCCGCAGGGCCCGTTCGATTTCGTCAGCCTGCTGATCGGCGTCAACAACCAGTACCGCGGCCGGCCGCTGGACGAGTACCGCGTACAGTTCCACGCCCTGCTGCAGCGGGCGATCGGCTTTGCCGGTGGCCGCCCCGGGCGTGTGCTGGTGCTGTCCTTCCCCGACTGGGGCGCGACGCCGTTCGGTATCGGCAGCGGCCGTGACCTGGCCGCGATCGAGATCGAGACCGACGAATTCAATGCGGCCGCTGAAGTGATCTGCACCCAGCAGGGCGTGGCCTTCGTCGACATCACCGACATCAGCCGTGACCACGGTGGCGACCCGGCGATGATCGCCGACGACGGCCTGCACCCTTCAGCACGGATGTACGCGCTGTGGAGCGCGCGCGCGCTGCCGGTCGCCGCCCACCTGCTCGGCGGAACGGACTGACCCGATGGATGGCACGCCACGGAACGGCCCGCCCCTGCCCTGCACACCCTTGAGCGCCGCGCAGGCCCGCGCGATCGCCGAGGCATTCCGCCCCGCACACGCCTGGGCCAGCCGCCGCGACTACTACTACACCCGCAGCAAGCTGGGCAGCGACCCGCTGTATGACGGCGTGCTGCAGCACCTGCCTGGCGACGGGCAACCCGTGCTGGACCTGGGCTGCGGGCTGGGCCTGTTCGCCCACGTGCTGCGCCAGCGCGGTGGCTCCCAGCCCTACCGGGGCGTGGACGTGGATGCCGGCAAGATCGCCCGCGCCCAGCGTGCCGCCACCGGCCTGCCCGCTGTGCGCTTCGACTGCCTGGACGTGCAGGCGCCGCTGCCGGCGCAGGCCGGGCATGTGCTGCTGCTGGATGTGCTGCAGTACCTGGACGCGGGCCCACAGCAGGCACTGCTGCGTGAGGCCAGTATGCGGGTCGCTCCCGGCGGCCGCCTGCTGCTGCGCACGCCACTGGCCACCGGCGATGGCCGCGACCGCACCACGCGGGTGGCGGACCGGCTGGCCTGGCTGGTCGGCTGGATGGGCACGCGGCCGCGCCACTACCCCGACCCGCAGGTGCTGCAGGCGACACTGGCCGAGGCCGGATTGAAAGTGACGGCCCCGCGCCCCCTGCACGGGCGCACGCCGTTCAACAGCTGGTTGCTGGTGGCCGAACGCCCCGCGTTGTAGCGCCGAGTGCAGCATGTGCCGGCGCTACGCTACAGGATGATCGGCAACCCTTGTAGCGCCGAGCCCATGCTCGGCTGCTCTACACCACCAGGGCCCGGCGTTACGGAACCGGCAGCCGCGCCTTCAGCCCCCGCTCGTCCAGCGCCTGCAGCACGCGTTCGATGATCGCCAGGTTGTGGCCGTGGGCGGCCCCCTCATGCAGCAGCACGATGGCGCCCGGGCGCAGGTCCGGCAGCAGCCGCGACAGCACGCCCTCCGGCGTGCAGCCGACACCGTCGTAGCCACGGGCGCTCCAGCCCACGCGCACCAGTCCCAGCGCCTTCAGCACCGGCGCCACGAACGGATTGGTCATGCCCACCACCGAACGGTACCAGCGCACCGGGCGGCCGCTTACCGCCTGCAGCGCATGCTGGCAGCCCTCGATCTCGGCACGCATCGCTGCCGGGCCCAGCCGCCAGAAGCGCGCCTGCGGATGGCTGTGGCTGTGGTTGCCCAGGTCGTGGCCGCGGCGCAGGATCTCCTGCACCAGCTCCGGCTGTGCCAGCGCACGCTCGCCCACCAGGAAGAAGGTGGCGCGGGCCTGGTAGCGGTCCAGCAGGTCGAGCACCGCACGGGTCTCCGGGCCGGGACCGTCATCGATGGTCAACCAGACGCTGTTTCCGGCCTCTCCGATCCGGCTCAGCACCGGCGCGTAGAAGCGGCTGTTGGGCAGGAATACCGGCACCAGGAACAGTGCGTGGCTGGCCACCATCACGGGCAGCCCCCAGTGCCAGCCGGCCAGGGCCCAGACCAGGATCACGGCCAGCTGCGACGCCACCAGCCAGGGCAGCCAGCGCCAGGGCCGGGTCGGGATGCGATGCAATGTTCCTGCGTTGCTCATCCCCCATGATGCCATGAGGGGTAGAATTGATGATTCGAATTCCCGGAACCCCGACGTCCATGTCCCTCGATCCCGCCCTGCGTTCGCGCATCGAATCCATCCTCAACGCCAACCGCGTCGTGCTGTTCATGAAGGGCCAGCCGTCGATGCCGCAGTGTGGTTTCTCGGCCAAGGCCGTGGGCGCCCTGCAGGACCTCGGCGTCGAGTTCGCCCACGTCAACGTGCTGGCCGACCAGGAAATCCGTGAAGGCATCAAGGCCTATGGCGACTGGCCGACCATTCCGCAGCTGTACATCGACGGCGAACTGGTCGGCGGCAGCGACATCGTGCTGCAGATGGCTGCCAGCGGCGAGCTGAGCAGCGTGCTGGGCCTGGCCGCGCCGGACCGTACCCCGCCGAGCATCACCGTCACCCCGGCGGCCGTGGAAATGCTCAAGGGCGCGCTGGCCGATGCCCCGGGCGCTGCTCTGCAGCTGTCCATCGACGCCGGTTTCCAGCCGAACTTCCAGCTGGCCCCGCACGACGAAGGCGCCATCGCCGCCGAGTCCAACGGCCTGCGCGTGCAGTTCGACCTGGCCAGCGCCCGTCGCGCCAACGGCATCACCATCGACTGGGTGGACGACATCCGCGGCAAGGGCCTGGCCATCGACAACCCGAATGCGCCCAAGCCGGTGCAGGAAATCAGCGTGCGCGATGCCGACGACCTGGTGCGTGCCGGCAACATCACCCTGGTGGACGTGCGCCCGGCCGACGAGCGTGAAATCGCCGCCGTGGGCGTGCCGTTCAAGACCTTCGACGGCAACGGCCGCGCCGCGCTGGAAGCCCTGCCCAAGGACACCGCGCTGGCCTTCATGTGCCACCACGGTGGCCGCAGCGCGCAGGCCGCCGAGCAGTTCCGCGCCCTGGGCTTCACCAAGGTGTTCAACGTCACCGGCGGCATCAACGCCTGGTCGGAAGACGTCGACAACGGCGTGCCGAAGTACTGATTGAAGGCCCGGGGTCAGAGCCCTTTCCTGCGGAAAGGCGATCTGCCCCCTAAAAAGGGGACGGAGGGAATTAAGTCGTTTGTGGCAAAAACGACTTAATTCCCTCCGTCCCCTTTTTCTTAGCCGGCGAAACCGCCTTCGGCCAGGTAGTCCAGTTCTTCCGGTGAGGGAATGCGACCCAGCACGGCGTTGCGGTGGGGGAAGCGACCGAAGCGGCGTATGATGTCGCGGTGCAGCTCGGCGTACTGCAGGTATTCCTTGTCGCCCAGCACGTCGAACATCGCCACCGAGCGGTCCTGGTCCAGCGGATCCTCGGAGTGCTCGAACGGCAGGTAGATGAAGGCGCGCAGCTTGGGCACCAGCTGCAGGTCCAGGCCTTCCTCGATGGCGCGCATGGCGTAGTGCCGGGCCAGGCCATCGGTGGCGTAGGAATGGGCGCTACCGCGGAAGCAGTTGCGCGGGAACTGGTCCAGCAGCAGCATCAGCGCCAGTGCGCCCTCGGCACTGCCCAGCCAGTGTTCGCGCGCGCGCGAGGCGGCTGCGAAATGCTCATCCAGGAACAACTGGCGGAACTGCGCGTCGAACGCATCATCGCGGGCGAACCACTTCGCAGGGCCCGCCTCTTTCCAGAATTCCACCACGTGCGCGGCAACGTCCATCACCTACTCCCCAGGGCCGGCGCGCCGCGCCAGGCCATCATCATCATTCGTCGAAGCGCAGGTGGCGGACCGACTTGCCGTTGCGCCGGATAAGCTTAAGCGCCTCGATACCGATCTGGATATGGTTTTCCACGAACTGGGAGCTGACCTTGGCATCGGAGGCCTCGGTCTTGACCCCATCGGGGATCATCGGCTGGTCCGACACCAACAGCAGTGCGCCGCTGGGAATGTGGTTGGCGAAGCCAGCGGCGAACACGGTGGCGGTTTCCATGTCGATGGCCATGCAGCGCATCGCCCGCAGCCGCTCCTTGAACGCCTCGTCGTGCTCCCAGACCCGGCGGTTGGTGGTGTAGACGGTACCGGTCCAGTAGTCGTGGCCGAGATCACGGATCATGGTCGAGACCGCACGCTGCAGCGCGAACGCCGGCAAGGCCGGCACTTCCGGCGGCAGGTAGTCGCCCGAAGTGCCCTCACCGCGGATCGCTGCGATCGGCAGCACCAGGTCACCCAGCTGGTTCTTGCGCTTCAGGCCACCGCACTTGCCCAGGAACAGCACCGCCTTGGGCATCACCGCCGACAGCAGGTCCATGATGATCGCGGCATTGGGGCTGCCCATGCCGAAGTTGATCATGGTGATGCCATCGATGGTGGCGCTGGCCATCGGCCGGTCCAGGCCGATGACCGGGGCGCCGGTCAGCGCGGAGAAGGTGTGCAGGTAGCCGCCGAAATTGGTCAGCAGGATATGCTGGCCGAACTGGTCCAGCGGAACGCCGGTGTAACGCGGCAGCCAGTTGTCGACGATTTCCTGTTTGCTCTTCATGCCCGGTCCGGTTCTGCAGGGGCGCCATTGTAGGCAACGCTGCGCCTGCCCTGCCACACAAAGAGAAGGGGCGGCCCAACGGCCGCCCCTCCTGGTTTCCCTGCGGGAGCCGGTGGCTTAGAAACGCACCGACCAGCGCAGGTTGGCACCGTGGTCGCGGCTTTCGTCGCCGAACTGGCCGCTGTAGCCCAGTTCCAGCTGCTGCTTGGCGGTCAGCCAGGCCGAGAGGCCCAGTTCGGCCACCACCGCGCTGTCGGCGATGGGTGCACCGTTGACCACGAAGCTGTCACCGCCGGTGGCAAAGCCCAGGCGGGCCGACGGGTTGCGGTCGCCGCTGGCGTAGCGGTACGCCACCGCGCCGCGCACGTGCAACCAGCTGTCCTGCTGGAACGAGGCCTTCAAGCCCTTGTCGAAGCGCACGCCGGCCGTGGCCAGGGTGGTGCGCACGTCGTCCACCGAACCCTGCAGGGCCGCAGCACCGCCACGCTCGTTCACGTGCTTGGTGTCCACTTCCACGCGGGCCACCTGCACGTACGGCTCCAGGCCAGCCTCGCGGCCACCGAAGCGGTAGGCCGCTTCGATGAAGGCCTGGCGGGTACGCGCGTCGTAGCGGGCGCTCAGGGTGTCGCTGTAACCGGCGAACGCCAGCTCACGGGTACTGTCCACATCGTGTTCGCTCCATGCCAGGCCGCCACGCAGGCCGAAACCGCCCCAGTTGTGGCTGGCGTAGGCGCCGAAGTGGGTGTTGTCCACCTTCGACCTCGCACGGCGCCCTTCGCCCTGCTTCACGTCGGTGCGGCCGGTACCGGCCAGCACGCCCACCTGCCAGCCGCCGAACTCGCGGTCGGCACCGACCAGCAGGCCGTTGCTGTTGGCTTCGGTGCGGGCGGTGTTGGTGTTGCCGTCCAGCGTGGTGCTGCCGGCCAGGGCCTGCACCCACACACCGGTGGCGTCGCCGCCTTCGGCACCCGGTGCAGCGGCACCGGCACGGCGGGCCAGCGCGGCATCACGCACGTAGCGGCTGCCTTCCAGCAGGGCCGCGCTGGTGGCGGCATGCAGTTCGCCGCTGAGGCTGTCCAGTGCGCTGCCCACCTGTTCCGGGAACAGCATGGTCAGCGGACGCGGCAGGCCCTGGTTGACCGCCAGACCGTCGACCACGGTGGCCACGGCCAACTGGTTGGCGGTGGTGGCCGCGGTAGCCAGCGCGTTGCCGCGGGTCACTTCAATGCGCGCGCCGGCGGCGGAGTAGGCCAGGCCGAACTGCAGGAAGGGCGAGAAGGCGCTGAAATCGGTGCTGGCGAACCGACCGTTCACGCCGCCGTCGGCCTGGATGAAGTTGAACTGCTCGCCCAGATAGTAGGTGCCCGGTTCCGGCAGCGCCACCAGGGTGCCGCCCAGGGTGGCGGTGCCGGTCACGTGCAGCTGGTCGCTGCGGCTGCCCGGGGCCACCTCGGCCTGGTACACGCCAGTGGCGGTCTGCACATAGTCACCGTTGATGGTGAGCGTGCCGATGGAGTTGCCCGGAGCGATGATGCCGGCCACGGTGGTGTTTCCCAGCTGGCCCACGCCCTTCAGCGTGCCCTTTTCACCCACGAAGGTGCTGCCGCCGGTCTGCACGCCGTTGAAGGACACCACGCCGCCGGTGACGGTCAGGTCCGAGCCGTCCAGCACACCGGTGGCGGTGATGCGGCTGCTGCCGCCCAGGCTGTTCAGCGCTGTGTTCTGCAGGGTGCCGTTCAGCAGGAAGGTTCCGCCGGTCACGTCCACGGCGCTGGTCAGCGTGTTCACGCCGTCCAGTTCCAGCACGCCTTCGCGCACCACCGCGCCGTTGAAGCTGTTGTCGCCGCTCAGGCGCAGCCAGCCGATGCCGCTCTTGGTCAGTTTGCCCGGGCCGCCGATGTCATTGGTCCAGTCGTCCCATGCATCACCTTCCCACACCTTCAGGCCGCCGGCCTTCTGGTTCATCACCACTTCGGTGTCCACGCGCAGCGAGCCGTAGCCTTCGACGGCCGCAGCCAGGTTCATCAGGCCCCAGCCGTAGACATCGTCCACGCCTGCAGCACCCAGGTCGGTGGCGGTGGTCAGCAGCACGTCGCGCACCTGCGCGCTGTCCAGGTACGGGAAGCGCTCGAACAGCAGGCCCAGCGCGCCGGTGACGTGCGGGGCGGCCATGGACGTGCCGCTCAGTTCCTCGTAATCGGACGACGGGGTCTGGCTGATGATGTCCACCACCAGGTTGCCATTGTCATCGTAGAAATCACCTTCGATCACCGAATCGGGACCGTACACGGTCGAGTTGATGTTCGAGCCGGGCGCGGCGAGGCACCAGTTCGCCGCCAGGCCACAGCGCATCGAGCGGTTGCTCAGCTCCAGGTCCTGATTGACGTTGACCACGGCCAGCCAGTACGGCTCGACGTCGGCGACGGCGCGCGGCAGCGAGGCATACATGCCGGCAATCGGCGCTTCTTCCGGCGAAGTGTTGGGCGAATCGGTGTTGCCAGCGGCCCATACCTGGATCAGTCCGCTGCTGCGCGAACCTTCGGCCATCGCAGCCAGACTGGCGGCGAACACCGGGTGCGACTGGTACATGTCCAGGTCTTCCGCTGTGGTCGGCTCGTTGGCCAGGCCCCAGCTGTGGTTGATGGCGCGCACACCCTGCTCGTTCATCTGCGCATACAGCTGCGGGTAGATCGAATCGTCGGCCTGGATGGCGGCGATGGTCTGTTCGTCCAGATACAGGGAACCGCCGATATTCACCACCGACAGGTAGGTGGCGCTGTTGGAGAACA
Organism: Stenotrophomonas sp. CASM110; assembly: GCF_049384345.1. NCBI lineage: Bacteria > Pseudomonadati > Pseudomonadota > Gammaproteobacteria > Lysobacterales > Lysobacteraceae > Stenotrophomonas > Stenotrophomonas sp. CASM110. Next base: position 26,956 of record NZ_JBMRGI010000020.1, on the reverse strand, counting down.
GGCGGGCCACGCTCAGGTCGGCGCCGAAGGCAACACCGTGGGTGCCGTTGCCATCACGGTTGGCGGCGATGGTGCCCGACACGTGGGTACCGTGCACGTTGTAGCTCAGGCCTTCGTAGAAGCCATTGCGCTCCAGCAGATCGGCATAGTCCGGGTCGAGCAGCTGGTAGGACACGGCCACCTGGTCACCGTCGCTGGCGAAGCAGGCGTCCGGGCCACTCAGCACTTCGCGCGCGCACAGGCTGCCATCGGCCAGCACGTCGGCCAGATGGATGCTGCGGTGGTCCTTGCCGGCGAACTCGTCGTGGTCCAGGCCGGTGCCGCTGTCGAACACGCCCAGGCGGATGCCGGTGCCGGTCAGGCCGCGTGCGTAGGCCACATCGGCGTTGATCGCCTGCAGGCCCCAGTCGCTGTTGAATTCGGTGGTGCGCCAGCTGGCGGCATCACCCGGCTTGCCCATGATGGGTTCCGGATCGACTTCCACATCGGCGGCGGCGACGGCCAGCGACGGCGAAGCGGTGAGGACCGGTGCGGCAAACGCGGCCTGCAGGCTGCGCTGGAACTGGTAACGCGACAAGGCGTCTGCGTTGCTGTCCTGGGCCAGCGCCGGCAGAGCGGCGGCCATCAGCAGCGAGCCAACAATGGCCGAGGCCAGGGGTGAGGGGAGGATCGAGCGGCGGGAAGCGGTGGAGCGATACGACGGGAAGACAATCATCTGCAGTTACGTCCTTGATTCCTTGAAATATTTCAGGTGCAGCTCCGTCATGGAGCAATGGAAAGCACACCTCACGGCGGGTCAGCGCTCGCTGTCCCACCCGTTGGTAGCGGCAGGTGTCACAAAAAATTAATGCTTCGTTCAGAATTTTTGTATAGGAAAATCCCCACCCCTGCCCCTGCCCAAGGTCACTTGGCAAGTGGTATCGACGACAGATAGCGTCGGCGGATTCACGCGTGGGTTGGGGATCTCTGCATGGCATCGATGGTGTTGCGCGCCGCTCTTGGGATGGCGCTGGTTTCGTTGAGCACGGCACCGGCGGTGGGCGCCTCGCGCTTCGTCGCCGATCCCTACCCCAGCACCTACCGGGCGCATCCCGATGCGCCGGTGCTGATCCAGAACGCCACCGTGCTCACCGGCACCGGCCAGCGCCTGGACAACGCCGACGTGCTGCTGCGCGAGGGCCGCATCGTCGCCGTGGGCCGCCAGCTGCAGGCCGATGCCGGGGTCACCCGCATCGATGCGCGGGGCAAGTGGGTCACCCCGGGCCTGATCGACGTGCACTCGCACCTGGGCGTGTACCCCAGCCCGGGCGTCGGCGCGCACAGCGACGGCAACGAGATGACCGCACCGGTCACCGCCAATGTCTGGGCCGAGCACTCGGTGTGGCCGCAGGACCCGGGCTTCGCTACAGCCCTGGCCGGAGGCGTGACCAGCATGCAGGTGCTGCCTGGCTCGGCCAACCTGGTCGGTGGCCGTGGCGTGACCCTGAAGAACGTGCCGGCCATCACCTACCAGGCCATGAAATTCCCGGGTGCTCCGTGGGGGCTGAAAATGGCCTGCGGCGAGAACCCGAAACGGGTTTACGGCGAAGGCAAGAACGTCGCCCCAGCCACGCGGATGGGCAACGTTGCCGGCTACCGCGCCGCCTTCATCGATGCTGCCGACTACATCGCCAAGAACAAACCCAAGCCGGCCAAGCGCAAGGGCTGGTTCGGCAGCGACAAGGGCGACAGCGCCGGTGATGCCGGCGGCAAGCGCGATCTCAAGCTGGACACGCTGGCCGGCGCGATCGAAGGCGACATCCGCGTGCACATCCACTGCTACCGCGCCGACGAGATGGCCACCATGCTCGACCTGGCCAAGGAATTCGGCTTCAAGGTGGCGGCCTTCCACCACGGCGTGGAGGCCTACAAGCTGGCCGACCGGCTGGCCGCCGACGGCGTCTGCGGTGCGCTGTGGGCCGACTGGTGGGGCTTCAAGATGGAAGCCTTCGATGGCATTCCGGAGAACATCGCACTGGTCGACCGGCCGAAGAACAGCTGCGCCATCGTCCATTCCGATTCGCCCGAAGGCATCCAGCGCCTGAACCAGGAAGCGGCCAAGGTGATCGCCGCCGCGCGCCGCGCGCACATGCCGGAGATCACGCCCGAACATGCCATCACCTGGATGACGGCCAATGCCGCCAGAGCGCTGGGCATTGAAGGCCAGACCGGCACCCTGGAGGCCGGCAAGATGGCCGACGTAGTGGTGTGGAACGGCAACCCCTTCGGTTCCTACGCGCTGGCCGAACAGGTCTTCATCGACGGCCGCCGCCTGTACGACCGCAGTGCGCCGGCAGCGACGCCGCGTTCCGATTTCCAGCTCGGCCAGGAGGTGCACTGATGGGCGCGTTGAACAAGCGTCGCCGGGCATGGCTCGGCGCTACGGTCATGGTGCTGGCCTGCCTCTCCGCAGCCGCGCAGGCGCAGGACCTGCTGGTCCGCAACGCCACCGTACATACGGCCAGCGCGCGCGGCAGCCTGCAGCACGCCGATGTACTGGTGCAGGGCGGCATCATCCGCGCAGTCGGCAACGGGCTGTCCGCACCGGCCGGGGCCAACGTCGTCGAGGCCGATGGCCGCCCGCTGACACCCGCGCTGTTCGGGGGCATCACCGAGATCGGCATCGAAGAAGTCTCCGGTGAAGCGAGCACGGTCGACAGCACGCTGAAGATCGGCGAACAACCGTTGCGCCCCGAATTCGATGTCACCCTGGCCTACAACCCGGCCTCGGTGCTGATCCCGGTGGCGCGCCTGGACGGCATCGGCTTCACCGCCCTGGGGGCCGCCACCGGTGGCGGCTTCGTCGCTGGCCAGGGCGGTGTGATGCGGCTGGACGGCAGCGCCGATCCCCTCGGGCCGCGCGCGCTGTTCCTGCGCCTGGGGTCGGCCGCAGTGGAACTGACCGGGCATTCGCGTGCGGCGCAATGGATGCTGCTGCAGCAGATGGTGGACGAGGCGCGTGGCCAGGTCGCCGCGGACTCACCGCATGCGCTGCTGACCCCGGCCGGGCGCCGCACGCTGGGCCGCTACCTGGCCGGCCAGGGCCGCATCGTGGTGGAGGTGGACCGTGCGGCGGACATCCGCCAGCTGCTGCGCTGGGCCGCCCGCGAGAAGGTGAAGATCGCCATTGCCGGTGGCAGCGAAGCCTGGCAGCTGGCACCGGAGCTGGCCGCCGCGCAGGTGCCGGTGTTCGTCGACGTGCTGTCCAACCTGCCGGCCAGCTTCGACCAGATCGGTGCAACCCTGGAAAATGCGGCACGCCTGCAACGGGCCGGCGTGGCGGTCTCGTTCGTGCAGCGTGGCGACGCCTCGCACAACGCCCGCAAGATGCGCCAGCTGGCCGGCAATGCCGTGGCCAATGGACTGCCCTGGGCCGACGGCCTGGCCGGCCTGACCCGGGTGCCGGCGCAGGCGTTCGGTGTGGCCGACCAGATCGGCAGCATCGAGCCGGGCAAGCGTGCCGACCTGGTGCTGTGGGAGGGCGACCCGCTGGACGTGGCGCACTATGCCGAACAGGTCTGGCTGGGCGGGCGGGCGATGCCGATGCGCTCGCGCCAGACCGAGCTGCGCGATCGCTACCTGCTGCGCAACGCGCAGCCCTGACCGCATTGAAGGACACCACCATGGCCACCCTGCGCTGGTATTTCGACTTCGTTTCGCCGTACTCCTACCTGCATTGGCAGAAGCTGAAGCAGCTGCCCGAGTTCCCGCGGATCCAGCCGGTGCCGATCGCCTTTGGTGCCGTGCTGCATCACCTGGGCAACCTCGGGCCGGCCGAGATTCCGGCCAAGCGCCGCTTCATCTACCGCCAGCTGCTGTGGACCGCGCAGGCCGAAGGCACACCGCTGCGGTTCCCGCCGGGCCACCCGTTCAATCCGCTGTCTGCCCTGCGCCTGTGCCTGGCCGCGGGTGGCAGCGCACAGGCGGTGGACGTGCTGTTCGACTGGATCTGGCGCGACGGCAATGCCGCCGACAGCGCCGAGGCCCTGCGCGAACCAGCCGCGCGGCTGGGGATCGAGGATGTCGCCAGCGCCATCGCGACTCCCGCGGTCAAGGAGCAGCTGCGGAGGAACACCGAGGCCGCCATTGCAACCGGCGTGTTCGGCGTGCCGACCCTGGCCATCGATGGCGAACTGTTCTGGGGCAACGACGCCCACCCACTGATGGCGGCGGTGCTGGCCGACCCGGATCTGCTGCGGCAGCCCGAATGGCAGCGCCTGGCCGAGCTTCCGGTGGCCGTGCAGCGCAGTCGCTGAACAGGGCGTGCCGCGTTTCCCTCGCGCGCCACGCCAGAATTTGAGATAGATTTCACATTTCCGAACCTACAACCGCCCTGGAGGGGGAGCCGCGGATGCGCATCGGAATCGTCGTCGACTCGGCCTGCGACCTGCCGCAGGACTTCATTGCCGAGCACAACATCGTGCTGCTGCCGATCACCGTACGGATCGGCGAAGCTGTGCTGGCCGATCATCGCGATGAGCAGGCCACCCTGAGCTTCCTGCACGCGCATGTGGCCGAACATGGCGCTGAAGCGGAAACCATCCCCTTCAGCGTCAACCAGATCCGCGACCTGTTCCTGCAGCAGCTGGTGATCGATTACGACCACGTGTTCTGCATGACCATCACCAAGACCCGCAGCCCGATCCACGACAACGCGCTGCAGGCCAGCTTCGCCATCCTCAACGATTACAAGCCGGTGCGGCAGGCAGCGGGCTACAACTCGCCGTTCGCGCTGCGCGTACTTGATACCCAGAACCTGTTCGCCGCGCAGGCCGTGACCGCGGTGGAGGCTGTCCGCCTGCGTGACAGTGGCGCCAGCGTGCAGCAGATCCGCGAACGGCTGGAAGAACTGGCCGGCAACGTGCACGGCTACATGATCACCCGCGACCTGTACTACATGCGCGCACGCGCGCGGCACAAGGGCGACCGCAGTGTCGGCCTGCTCAGCGCGGCACTGGGCAGTGCACTGGACATCAAGCCGGTGCTGCACGGCTACCGTGGCGAGACCGGGCCGGTGGCCAAGATCAAGGGCTTCGACAGCGCCGTGCAGAAGCTGTTCGCGGTGGTCGGCCAGCGCGTGCGTGCCGGGCTGATGACGCCGACGGTGTGCGTCAGCTACGGCGGCGAACTGGACGAGCTGCGCAGCCTGCCCGGCTATGCACAGATGAAAGAGGTCTGCGCCGGCCATGGCGTGACCGTGTACGAATCGGTGATGAGCCTGACCGGCATGGTCAACGTCGGCAAGGGCGCGGTCACCGTGGGATTTGCCGATGGGCCGCATCGGTTCGAATGAGCGCTGGCCACGGCAGGAATCTGCACATCGATTCCACCCCGACTGTGCCAGCCTTGCCGCACTTCAAGGAGAACTCCATGCCTGCGCAGTACCACATCAGCCTGCCCGATCCGTCCAAGGCCCGCGGCAACGACCCTGACCTGTCCTTCCATTCCCAGGGCGCCGCCGGTTTCGCCGAAGAGCTGCAGGATGCCCTGCGCAGCGGCACGCTGTTCGAACGCTGGAAGGCCAAGCAGCCCGACCCGGATGCGGTGGAACCGCAGTGGGGCGTGACCGACCCGGAGGCCACCGTGACCGGCGAGCAGAAGGACCTGCGCATCAACCTGGTCGCCACCACCCGCATCGACAGTGACGTGTTCAAGCAGCGCCTGCGCCTGCTGGCCGGCAGCCACTGGGAACTGCGCGATGTGCGTTGAGGCACCCGCCCGCCGGGCATGGCCCGGCGCTACCGTGCCCGTGTCGTGATCGACCCGGTGCCGATGACCATGCTCTGGTAGACGCCACCCTTGGTTGGCGCTCCAAAAAAGCTGCCAACCAAGGTTGGCAACTACCGACGAACCGCCGGGCATGGCCCGGCGTTTCCCTATCGCTACCAGCCACCGCCCAGCGCGCGGTACAGCTCTACACGCGCGATCGCGGCGGCGGCCTGGCTGTTGGCCAGCGCGGCCTGGTTGTCCAGCGCGATGCGCTGGGTGGTCAGCACGTCCAGCATGTCGACCACGCCGGCCTGGTACTGCCGGCGCGCCGCCCCCAGTGCCGTCTCGCTCTCATCCACCGCCACGTGCAGCTGCACCGTGCGCTGCTGCTCGGCACTGTAGCCATCCATGGCGTCGTCCACCTCATGCCAGGCCTGCAACACGGTACGGCGGAACTGCAGGGCCGACTGTTGCTGCTGCAGCCTGCTCAGCGCGAGGTTCGCCTTCAGCCGCCCGCCCTGGAAGATCGGCAGGCTGATCGACGGCCCGATGCTGAAACGGTGCGCGTTCCAGCCATCCAGGTCATCCAGCTGCTTGGCCTGGAAGCCTGCGTCACCATTCAAGGTGATGCGCGGCAGGAAACTGGCCTTGGCCACGCCGATGCCGGCCGTTGCGGCATGCAGTGCCGCCTCGGCACGACGGATGTCCGGGCGACGCTCGGCCAGTTCACTCGGCAGACCCACCGCCACCGCTGGCAACGCCGGCCAGTCACGGCGTGCATCCTGCAGCTGCGCGTCCAGTGCCTGCGGCGGCTGTGCCAGCAGGAACGCCAGCGCATTGCGCAGCTGCGATTCGCGATGCCGCAGCGGCGCGATGCGCGCCTGCAGCGAAGCAACCTGCGCGGCCGCGCTGGACACCTGCAGCGTGCTGGCCACGCCCTGCTTCTGGCGCGCCTCGGTCAGCCGTTTGATGTCATGCGCGATGCTGAGGTTGTCCTCGGTGATCGCCAGCAGCTGCCGCGTCGCACGCAGCTGCAGGTAATCACGCGCGGTTTCCGCCAGCAGCGCGATGCGCACGGCGTGTGCATCCTCCTCGGCCATCTGCACGCGCGCGTCGGCCGCTTCCACCTGGCGCCGCACGCGGCCCCACAGATCCAGTTCCCAGCCCAGGCCGATACCGGCCTGGAACAGCCCGTAGTCATCACGGCCGCCGTTGCCGGACGGATCATTCAGGCCCACCTCGCTGTTGCGTGCACGCACGCCACTGGCGCTCGCGCTGACGCTGGGCAGGCGATCGGCGGCGGTGATGCCGCGCGCGGTGCGGCTCTGCTGCACGCGGTTGGCGGCCAGCTGCAGGTCCAGGTTGGCCGCCAGCACCTGGTGGGCCAGCTGCCCCAGCAGCGGATCGTCGAAGCCGGCCCACCAGGCGGCGTCCTGATCGATGGCGTTGCCGGCGACAGCCCCACCCCGCCAGTGGCCGGGCAGTTCCGCCTGCGGGCGTACGAAGTCCGGGCCCATCGCGCAGGCAGCCAGGGCCGTGCACAGGGTGGCCGCAACGAAGGTGCGGAACACGGTGATGGCGCTCATGCGCCCTCCCCGCGCTTGTGGCCCGGTCCGTGCTGCACGCTCTGCGCACGCGCGCGGCTGCCCAGGTCAACGCTGGCTTCCACCGACATGCCGGCACGCAGCTGGTCCAGCAGCGGCTGGCCCGGCTCCAGCACGATCTTCACCGGAATGCGCTGCACCACCTTGGTGAAGTTGCCGGTGGCGTTCTCTGGTGCGACTGCAGCAAAGGTGACGCCGGTGGCTGGTGCAATGCTGTCGATGTGCCCGCGCAGCGGCGTGCCCGGGAATACGTCCACCTTCAGTTCGACCTGCTGGCCGGCCTGCATGCGGGTCATCTGCGTTTCCTGGAAGTTGGCGACCACGAAGGCGCGCTTCAGCGGGACCACCGCAGCCACCGGCGTACCCGGGGTCAGGTAGGCACCGACGCGCACTGCGCGGCGACCGACCATGCCATCGATCGGCGCGCGCAGCACGGTGTGCGACAGATCCAGTTCGGCGCGTGCCTGTGCCGCTTCTGCACGCTGCACCGCCGCCTGTGCAGCCTGCACGCCCGCGCTGAGGATGTCGGTGCGCTGGCGTGCGGTCGACAGTGCGGCCTGGCCCTGCTGCAGATGCGCACTGGCCACGGCCTGCTTCGACTGCGCCTGCTGCGCGTTCTGCACGGTACCGGCGCCATCACGGGCCAGTTCGCGGTAACGCTGCTGGTCGGCACTGGCCAGGGTCAGTTCGGAACGGCTGACATCGACGCTGGCCCTGGCCTGCGCGATCAGCGAGTCCTGCTGGGCCAGTGCGGCCTGCGCATTGGCCAGCTGCGCACGGGCATTGGCAAGGTCGGCACGCGCAGCCTGCAGTGCCACCTGGTAGTCGCGGTCGTCGATGCGGGCAAGCACGTCACCGGCCTTCACCGACTGGTTGTCCTCTACCTCCACGGCACTGACGAAGCCGGCAATCTTCGGCGCTACCAGAGTGTAGTCGGCCACCACGTACGCATTGTTGGTGGTCTGGTGACCGCCATCGCGCAGCAGCAGCCACGCGCCGATGGCAAGGGCCAGCACGCCCAGGCCCAGGCCGGTGTTGAGAGGGGTTCGATTGATCGTCATGAGGGGTTCCTGCGAAAGGTTCAGGCCACGGCGCGTGGCGGATGGATGCGGGTGGGCATCCAGGCAATGAGGGGAATGAAGGCCAACGCCACCAGTGCGACCACCCAGTACAGGTCGGCCGAAGTCAGCGCCTGTACCTGTGCATGCAGGCGCGCGCCCAGCTGCGGGCCATCGGCCAGCCACGGTTGCTCGCCAAGGCGGTCGACCAGCACGGTGGAATGGAAATGACGGCGGCCCTGGGCGATGGCATCCAGTACGCCACCGGCGAGCACCGCAGCGAAGCCCTTGACCGTGTTGAACCAGGCCGAGGCAAACGGGCCATCCTGTGGCGCCAGGCCGCCGGTGGCCAGCATCAGCAGCGGCAGCACCGCCATCGGCTGGGCAAACACCTGCAGCAGCTGCACCCACAGGAAGTTGTCGCGGATCCAGGCCACGTCCAGGTGCGAGCCCAGCCAGCAGGCCAGTGCCAGCATCGCCAGGCCGGTGGCCTGCACCCAGCGGCAGTCCACCGCGCGGATGTTCAACAGGGCCGCCACCAGCGGCAGCGCGATCACCTGTGGCAGTGCCACCCACAGCAGCATCGGTGCGGTCTGCAGCGGCCGGTAGCCCTGCACGCTGGCCAGGAAGCCGGACGGGATCGAGATCACCGCCAGCAGCACGAACAGCACGCCACCCAGCGTGACCAGCGAGTAGCTGAGATTGCGATTGGCCAACAACTGCAGCTTGAAGAACGGCAGCGGGTGGAACCATTCGTTGATCATGAACAGCACCATCAGGCCGGCACCGCCACCGATCATCAGCGTGATCATCGGCGAATCGAACCAGTTCAGCCGCGGGCCCTGCACCAGGCCCAGCACCAGCAGCACCAGCGCCGGCAGGCCGAGCAGCAGCCCAACGCCATCGAACTGGGCGAAGCGTTCCAGCCGCAGCGGGTCCTGTGGCAGGCCCCAGCCGACCATCGCCATGGCGGCCAGGCAGTACGGCACGATCTGCCAGAACGCCCAGTGCCAGCCCACCTGCTCGACCCAGAACGCGGCCAGCGGCGTGCCCATGCTCGGGCCGAACGTCGCCGTCAACGCGTAGCCGGCCAGGCCGTACAGCTTGATGCCAGGCGGCAGGAAGCGCAGCGCCACGCTCATCAGCAACGGCGGCAGTGCACCGCCGCACAGGCCCTGCAATGCACGCAGCAGCAGGAACACCTGCAGGTTCGGGGCGAGCGGGCACAGCACGCCCAGCACCATGAAGCCACCGATCATCGCCAGCGCGAAACGGCGCAGCGAGAACGTGGCGGCACACCACGGCGCGAAGGCCATCGCGCTGACCGACATCGCGCTGTAGAGGGCGACGATCCAGCTGCCGTCGTCGACGCTGAAACCCATCGCGCCACGGATGTCGGCCAGCGCGACCTTGGTGATGTTCTCGTTGAAGCCGGACACCAGCACCGCCAGCAGCACGCCACACAGGCCGACCAGAATGCGGCGATCGAGCCCGGGGGCGGCGGCAGGACGGCGCGCTGCGGCGGCCGGGACAGCGGCGGCCGGCGCACTCATCGCCAGGCGCCGATCCGTGCAGTGCACGGCATGTTGAGGGTCATTGGAATGCGCTCAGTGAAACTCCGGGGAGCGCAGTCTAGGGAGCCGGTACCCTGTGAAAAATGGCGTCGCCGGCATCCCAGGCGTGCGTCCAGCGCACGCCTGCGGGTCTCAGCGGTGGGCGTCCTCGACGCGCTCGCACATGGTCTTGATCGAACGGCGAAGCCACTGGTGCGCGGCATCGTTGTCCAGCCGCGGATGCCAGGCCTGCACGATGGCCGCGGTACGCACCGGGATCGGCAGCGGGAACAGGCGCAGCGGCAGGCGCATGCTGACGATCCGCTCCAGCATCACGCTTGGCATCTGCGGCAGGATCAGGTCTGATTCGGCCGCCGCGAAGATCGCACCGTGGAAGGTCGGGCTGATCAGCGCCACGCGGCGCTGCAGGCCGAGCGTGGCCAGGTCATCATCGATCGGCCCACGCGGCAGGCCACGGCGCGACACCGCGATGTGGTCGCACGCGGCAAAGCGCTCTGCACTGATCTCCTCGTCGAACAGTGGGTGGTCCTCGCGCGCGGCGCCCATGAACGAGGTACTGAACAGGTTCTGCACCTTGGTATCGGGCGCATGCTTGCCGGCGGTGCTGATGTACAGGTCGATCCGGCCCTGCGCCATCGCATCATCGTCGGTATCGCCCTCGGGCACGAAGCGCAGCACCGCGCGCGGTGCCTGCTGGCGGAAGATCTCGCGCAGCCGACCGCCAAATCCACCGATGAAGACATCATTGGCGCGCACGCTGAAGGTTCGCTCGAGCACGCGCATGTCCACTTCACGACCAGCGTTGAAGACGCGGTGGGCCTGCTCGATCACATCGCGGACCTGCTCGCGCAGCTGCAGCGCGCGGGGCGTGGGCGCCAGACCGCGGCCGGCACGCACCAGCACCGGGTCACCCAGCGCAGTGCGGATCCGGCCCAGGGTGCGGCTCATCGCCGGCGCGCTCAGGTTCATGCGGCGCGCGGCGGCGGCCACGCTGCATTCGTCAATCAGTACGTCCAGTGCCAGCAACAGGTTCAGGTCCGGCAGGGGCATGACAGTCTCCAGTAAATCAGATGACTCTACGGCACTTGCAACCACCGTGGATTGCGTTCGACGCATTCATTGACTGCCGCGCACGGCATGGGTGCGCGCGGTGACATCGGCGACCATCCCCGTCCTGCCAAGGAGACATCCATGTTCACTACCCTGCTGGTCGCCCTGGATGGTGGCCCCCAGCACGCACGCGTACTGGACCTGGCCGCCGCCATCGCCGGCCCCCACAGCCGCCTGCACCTGCTGTGCGTGCTCGACCCCGAATTCGCGCTGGCGGCCGATGCCAGCGAAGCCGATCGCACCGAGTATCCGGAAGCCGCCCGCCAGCGCTCCCGCGCCGAGGCAGTATTGGCCGAAGCCCTGGCCGAACTGCGCGAGCGCGGCGTCGATGCCATCGCGCAGATCCCCTCCGGCGATCCCGGCGAAGTGATCAGCGAGCAGGCCCGGCGCCTGAAGTGCGACCTGATCGTGATCGGCCATCGCCACCTGTCCCGGCTGGAACGCCTGTTCGAACCCTCGATCGGGCAATGGACCATCGACCACGCGCCCTGTCCAGTGCTGGTGGAAACCCGCGACCCACAGCCCTAGCCACCATGGCCTCCCGTTCCCCGTTGTTTCCCACCCGGGTCAACTACCGCGCCTTCGGTCGACAGTTCGGCCGGGGCGAACAGGCGCTGCTGGGCGCGATACGGCAGTTGCGCGACCCCGATCTGCAGGCCGATGGCCTTGCCCAGCTGAGCGGACTCGGGCTTGGCCAGGAGGGCTGCGACGCCTTCATCGGCCTGCTGCCGCTGCTGGCCACCCCCGCCGCTCCGATCGATCTGCTGCCGGCCGGCTCTCCCTTCATTGCCGCCAGTGAACTGGACCTGCTGGTCTGCCTGCTGCGCATCGCGCAATGGCGGCATGCACGGCCCCGCGAGGACGACTCGCTGGCACCGTTGCGCCAGCAGCTGGCGCGCTGTGCAATGGCCGTGCAGGCGGCAAACCTGCCGTTGCGGCAGCGCTCGTTGTCACCGGTCGGGCTGAGGCTGCTCGATCCGACCGGCTGGTTGCGGCAGCGATAAGCCGTCGCGCCCCCCGTGTGATCGCATGCAGAGAGCTGCTCAGCAGTCCATCGTTCCGTGCGTGCTGCCCTCGTCATCCAGCACGTGCGCATGCAGGATCACCTGGTTGCGGCCAGCCCGCTTGGCGGCATACAGGCCGGCATCGGCGTCTGCCAGCAACTGATCGGCACTGGCCAGAGCCGGCGGATGCAGGTAACCCACGCCGATGCTGATACTGACCGATCCTTCCGGCAACGGCAGCGCTTCCACCGCCTGGCGCAGGCGCTCGGCCAGCGCCAGAACGCCCGACAGCGCGCTTCCGGGCACGATCACCGCAAATTCCTCGCCGCCATAACGTGCGACGCTGTCACCGGCGCGACCGGCGCTCGCCTTCAGTACCGCTGCCACGGCCTGCAGGCAGCGGTCGCCGGCGGGATGGCCGTGGCGGTCGTTGAAGGCCTTGAAATGATCGATATCCAACAGCAGCAGGCCCAGCTCGGTGCCACTGCGCCGTGCGCGATTCCACTCGGCCAGCAGCAGCGCGTCGAACTCGCGCCGGTTGGCCACGCCTGTCAGGCCATCCTGGCGCGCCAGCTGGTCCAGCGAGGCCTGCCGTTCCATCAGGTCCACCTGCAGCAGGATGCTGCGCAGGCCGAACCCCAGCGTCGCCACCACGAAACCGCTCACGGCCAGGGGCCGGGCATGGTCGACCACCAGGGTGCCCACCACCAGCAGCAGCAGCGGCAGGATCATCGGGCCCGCCGCCTGCACCGTGCGCGCCATCCGCGGATGCGGCGTCAGGACCCGCGCCGGTGCCTGGCTGAGTGCGAGCAGCGCCAGCAGCAGGAACGGCAGATCGATCAGCAGATCGGCATAGGCACCGAACGCATCACCGGAGGTGTAGTGGTTGATGTAATACGCCACCAACAGGTAGGTCGCCGCATACATCGCCAGCGCGCGGAAAAAGGTACGCCGCTCGGGAACGTCGCCGGCCAGCCAGCGCACCACCGCGAACACGGCGATGCACAGGTTCTGGATATCGAACATGCGTTGCATGTTGGACAACGCGTGGTCGTCGATGTCAACGCGGGCGGCGAACGACTGCGCGTGCACGAAGAACAGCACGCCCAGCAGCGCCGCCATGGCCGCATCGATCAGGCTGATGCTGACCCGTTCCCGGCGCGCCCTGGCCAGGATGAACACCAGGGGCACACCGTAGAGCACGTAAAGGAACAGGCTTGCGCGCGGGGTGAAATCGGCACGCCCGGCGCCCAGGGCGTCGATCATGTTGAACGCCATGCCGCCGGCCCACAGCAGCAGCGCCAATGCCGTGGCGCGCCACCCCAGTGCCGCGCGGTCGCGGCGGGCCCGCCACAGGCAGGCGGCCGCCGCCAGCAACGGGGCACCGGTCAGGAAAACGAAGGAGCCTACCCCGGCCGGACCAGGCCACAAGGCCAGCACCAGGCCATGGCACAGCACATACAGCAGCGCCAGCACTACCGGCATGCATCCCCCGATCCGCAAGGCCGTCTACGCGCACGATAGCGCGGGGCGGCGCCACGAGGGTGTGATCCATCGCTGAAAAAGGGGACGGAGGGGATTAAGTCGTTTGCGGCACAGCGGCAAATGCGACTTAATCCCCTCCGTCCCCTTTTTCCCGGGGGCTCAGCCGTGCAGGGCGCGGGCGTGGTGGGCGACGTGCTCGCCGATGAAGCTGCCAATGAAGTAGTAGCTGTGGTCGTAGCCGGGCTGCAGGCGCAGGGTCAGCGGATGGCCGGCAGCGGCGCAGGCCTCCTGCAGGCGCTGCGGCTGCAGCTGGGTCTGCAGGAACTCGTCCGCCTCGCCCTGGTCGACCAGCAACGGCAGGCGCTCGCTGGCCGCGGCAATCAATGCGCAGGCGTCCCATTGCGCCCAGTCGGCCGGGTTGTCGCCAAGGTAGGCGTGGAAGGCCTTCTGCCCCCACGGAACATGGCTGGGCGCGACGATCGGCGAGAACGCCGACACGCTGCGGTAGCGCCCCGGATTGCGCAGCGCGATCACCAGCGCACCGTGGCCGCCCATCGAGTGCCCGCTGATGGCGCGTGCGCCGGTCGCCGGGAACTCCGCTTCGATCAGCGCCGGCAACTCCTGCACTGCATAGTCATGCATGCGGAAGTGCTTCGCCCAGGGCGCACGGGTGGCGTTGAGGTAGAACCCTGCGCCCTTGCCCAGGTCGTAGCCTTCGGCATCGGCCACGTCATCACCGCGCGGGCTGGTATCAGGCGCGACAATGATCACGCCGTGTTCGGCCGCATAGCGCTGCGCGCCCGCCTTGGTGATGAAATTCTGCTCGGTGCAGGTCAGTCCGCTCAGCCAGTACAGCACCGGCAGCGTCTGCGTTTCCGCCTGCGGCGGCAGGTACACGGCGAACTGCATGTCGCAGCCCAGCGTGGTCGAATGATGGCGGTAGACATCCTGCCAACCGCCGAAACAGGCGCGGTGTTCAATGCGTTCCATGGTGCTCTCCTGCGCGGCGCGTCAGCGCACGCGTGCTTCTGGTAGATGCCGACCTTGGTCGGCTTATCCACGCCCGGCGTGGACGCCTTGGTTGATCAGTTCATCCAGCTGTGCCAGCAGGCGCAGCAACGATTCGACGCCAGGCTGGCCGTCCAGGTTGCGATACGCCGCGACCGCCACGTCGCTGCGCGGTGGCCACAGGCCGTCGGCGCGGGCTTCGTGCAGGCGCGGCAGGAATACCTGTGCCAGCCAGTGCTCGAACGGCATTTCATCAATGCCGAAGGGCGAGTCCACCACGCGCGGTGGACCCACGCCGCCCTCGACCCAGCCCAGCGCGCGCAGCGCCTGCTCGATCGGGTCGACCAGGGCCGCGCGTGGATCCTCCGCACGCGGCCTGCGCAGGGCGTCGAACCAGCCCACGCCGCGGCTCAGTAGTGGACCACCGAACGGATCGACTTGCCTTCATGCATCAGGTCGAAGGCGTCGTTGATCTTGTCCAGGTCCATGGTGTGGGTGACGAACGGGGCCAGTTCGATATCGCCCTTCATCGCATCCTCGACCATGCCCGGCAGCTGGCTGCGGCCCTTCACGCCACCGAAGGCGGTGCCCATCCACTTGCGGCCGGTCACCAGCTGGAACGGACGGGTGGAGATCTCCTGGCCCGAACCGGCCACGCCGATCACCACGCTCTGGCCCCAGCCACGGTGCGCGCATTCCAGCGCCGCGCGCATCACGTTGACGTTGCCGATGCACTCGAAGCTGTGGTCCACGCCCCAGGTCGTCATCTCGACGATGACCTGCTGGATCGGCTTATCGAAATCCTTCGGGTTGATGCAGTCGGTGGCGCCGAATTCGCGCGCCAGTTCGAACTTGGACGGATTGGTGTCCACCGCGATGATGCGACCGGCCTTGGCCTGGCGCGCGCCCTGGATCACCGCCAGGCCGATGCCGCCGAGGCCGAACACCGCCACGCTGTCGCCTTCCTGCACCTTGGCGGTGTTGTGCACCGCGCCGATGCCGGTGGTGACGCCGCAGCCGAGCAGGCAGACGTGTTCCGGGTTTGCTTCCGGATTGATCTTCGCCAGCGACACTTCGGCCACCACGGTGTACTCGCTGAAGGTCGAGCAACCCATGTAGTGGTACAGCGGCTCACCGTTGTAGCTGAAGCGGCTGGTGCCATCGGGCATCACGCCCTTGCCCTGGGTCGCGCGCACGGCCACGCACAGGTTGGTCTTGCCGCTCTTGCAGAACAGGCACTCGCCGCACTCGGCGGTGTACAGCGGAATCACGTGGTCGCCCGGCTTGACGCTGGTCACGCCCTCGCCCACTTCAACCACGATGCCGGCGCCTTCATGGCCCAGCACCACCGGGAACAGGCCTTCCGGATCATCGCCGGACAGCGTGAACGCATCGGTGTGGCAGACACCGGTGTGGGTGATCTTCACCAGCACTTCGCCCTTCTTCGGCGGGGCGACGTCGATCTCGACGATCTGCAGCGGCTGGCCGGGACCAAAGGCGACGGCGGCACGGGACTTCATGATGGACTCTCCAGAGACAGGCAATGACAGGATGGGCGGCGCCATGTTGCGCCGTCGTTTACTTCAGGTACGAGCGGATCAACGCGCTCATGTCGCGCACGCGTTCGGCGCGTTGTTCGTCGGAGGCGGCGGGTTGCCCGAACTCCTCGCGCAGATGGGCCTCCATCACCTCGGACATCAGGCCGTTGACCGCGCCACGGATGGCGGCGATCTGCTGCAGCACCGGCCCGCAGTCGGCGCCAGCTTCCAGCGCGCGGTCCAGCGCATCGCACTGGCCACGGATGCGGCGCACGCGGGCCAGGACCTTCTTCTTCTCTTCGGGGGAGTGCGGCATGACCAGGCCACCTCGAAACTATACTGGGGGATAGTATACACGGGCAACCATCCCGCTCAATCGTGCCGGTTCAATCGAACAAGCCCTCACCCGCCAGCCGCGCCAGCTCATCCACCACATAGCGCACCTTCGGCCGCAGGTGCCGGGTCGGCGGCCACAGCGCATGGATGTCGATATGCCGTTGCATGTGCGCATCCAGCACCGAGTGCAGCGCGCCGGATTCCAGATGTCGGCGTACCAGTGAAATGGGCATCTGGCAGATGCCCAGTCCTGCGATGGCCGCATCGATTACTGCGTCACCATCGTTGAGCTGGTAGGCCGCGTTCGGGATGAACGTTCCCTCGGCGTCATCACTGCCAATCCGCCACGCCACCGGTTGCCCATGGCGGAAGCCGACGATGCTGCGATGCTGCGCCAGTTCCTCCACGGTCGCTGGCACGCCATGCGCCTGCAGGTACTCCGGCGATGCGCAGGTGACCAGGCGCTGGCGACCCAGCCGGCGCGCGACCAGGTGCTCGGCCTGGTGCAACCCGCCGAAGCGGATCAGCAGGTCGATGCCCTCTTCGACCGGATCGACGAAGTGATCGGTGAAGGTCATCGTCAGTTGCAGGTCCGGGTACTGTCGGCACAGGCGCAGCAGCACGGGCAGCACCACCAGCCGCCCGAACGAGGACGGCATGTCGATGCGCAGCCGTCCGCTGGGCAGGCCGGCCGACCCCAGGCAGGCTTCGGCGGCGGAGATTTCTTCCAGCGCCGCCGCACACGATGCGTAGTACGCCTCGCCATCGGTGGTCAGCGCGATGCGCCGCGTGGTGCGGTGGAACAGGCGCACGCCCAGCCGCGCTTCCAGCCGGGCGATGGCCTTGCCCACTGCCGAGCGCGAGATGCCCAGCGCGTCGGCAGCCTCGGTGAAGCTGCCTGAGCGGGCCGTGGTAACGAAGGTCACCAGGCCATTCAACGATTCCAGCGGCAGCATCTATCACGCTCCATTGGGGACAAATAGTCCCGCGCCCAGGGAGATCGAAGCGCTTTATGCGTCCGCATGTCAACTCCATCCTGTGTGCATCGCGCCGCTGGCGCCTTCCCCCACACCGAGATGACCGACATGATCGCCGCCCTGTTCCGCCCCTTCGATCTGGCAGGCACCGCCCTGCGCAACCGCATCGCGATGGCCCCGATGACCCGCGCCCGCAACCCCGGTGCGGTCGCCAACGAACTCACCGCGCAGTACTACCGGCAGCGCGCCAGCGCCGGCCTGATCATCAGTGAAGGCACCCCGGTCTCGCCGCAGGGCCAGGGCTACATCGACGTCCCGGGTATCTGGTCGGCCGAGCAGGTGGCCGGGTGGAAGCTCGTCACCGAGGCGGTGCATGCCGCACAGGGCACGATCTTCGCCCAGCTCTGGCACGTCGGCCGCATGTCGCATTCCTCGCTGCAGCCCGACGGTGGGCAACCGGTCAGCGCCGGTACCCGCCCTGTGGCCAGCGCACCGAAGAACACCTCGTTCGTGTACCTGGACGATGGCAGCCGCGGCCACGCCGATCCCACCCCGGCACGTGCACTGGAGACCGCAGAGATCCCCGGCATCGTCGACGACTTCGTGCGCGGCGCAGAGAACGCCATCGCCGCCGGATTCGACGGCATCGAACTGCATGCCGCCAACGGCTACCTGTTCGAACAGTTCCTCAACCCGGTCATCAACCAGCGCGAAGATCACTACGGCGGCTCGCTGCCCAACCGCGCGCGCTTGATCCTGGACACCGTCGATGCGATGGCCCAGCGCATCGGTGCGCAGCGCATCGGCGTGCGCCTGGCACCGAACAATCTCACCTTCGACATGCCGTTCTACCCCGACAACGAGGCCACCTATCTGTACCTGGCCAAGGAACTGGGCAAGCGCGGCCTGGCCTATGTGCATCTCAACGACAACCAGCAGGCGGGCCAGTCGGTGCTGGGCGAGGCCTTCCTGCAGCAGTTCAAGCAGGCCTACGGTGGCACCGTGATCCTGGCCGGCGGCATGACCCGCGAACGCGCCCTGCAGCTGGTCGAGGCCGGCACCATCGACCTTGCCGCGTTCGGCCAGCCGTTCATCGCCAACCCGGATCTGGTCGAGCGCCTGCAACGCAACGTCGCGCTGGCCACGCCCGACCGCAGCACCTATTACGGGGGCGGCGAGGCGGGCTATCTCGATTACCCGGCCGCAGGCTGATCCCGCACGGGGTCGGATCCCTTTCCAACGGAAAGGGCTCTGCCCCCTGTTCGGCGAACAAGGAGTCAGAGCCACGCTGCGCGCGGATCCGACCCCGGCCTTCAGGCGTCCTCGCGCACGTAGGCGAACGACTCGTCCAAGCGCTCGAAGCCGATCACTTCAGCGACGATGGCCTGTGCCTCGTCTTCGCTGAAGTTTCCTCCTTCAATATCGTCAACGCGGGCGAACAGCCGCTGCAATGCCGCGTACTGGTCGCCGCGCAGGAAGGAATGGTGAGTCTGCAGCCAGCGCTGCAGATTCCCGGCCAGCTCGCCGTGCGACAGCAGCGTGTACGGCCGCTGGTAGTCGGCAACCGCTTCGACCATCTTGCGGAACACGAAATCCTGGTAGCTGGCGGCCAGCACATCGGCACGGTCGTCGTCATGCCACACCATCACCACCGGCGGTTCGCTGAAACCGGGCGCGTTGCTCCAGAAACAGTAGCTGTCACCCGCGCCGGTCCGCGCAAAGGGCAGCAACTGCAGGTCAGTGCGCAGGGGATTGTAATGATCCTCCGCGGTCAGCTCCTGCCACGCCTCGAGCAGTTCATCGTGTTCCAACGGCTCATAGTCCTGGGCGTACAGCAGCACCGGCGGTTCTGCCTGCAGCGCCGGGAATACCACCTCGGACCATTCCGGATGGGGAGCACCCCAGCTCAACCGACCCGCTGCATGCAACTGCTTGAACAGGGGCGGGAAGGTCTGGCCGGTGGCCTGTTCGATGCCGGATAGCGCGCTCATGGATGTCCTTGTCGATCGAAACCGCCCAGCTTGCCCGAATCCGCGCAGGAGATGAATCGGCAGCACCACGCGGCAGGACTAGACTGCGACCACCGGATGCCGCCCATCGCTGCCATGAACGCCACTGCCCACAGCTTCATCGTCAACCTCGACGTGCCCGACCTGGCCGCCGCCGAAGACTTCTACATCCGGGCCTTCGGCCTGCGCATCGGCCGCCGTCTCGGCCCGGGCGCCGTGGAGCTGCTCGGTGGGCCAACGCCGCTCTACCTGCTGCACAACGACGCCGGCAGCGCCGCCACGGAAGACGGCGACGTGCGCGACTACGAGCGTCATTGGACGCCGCTGCACCTGGACTGGGTGGTGGATGACATTGAAGCCGCGCTGGCACGTGCAGTTGCGGCCGGGGCGACACTCGAGCAGTCCGTGCGCGAGCGTCGCTGGGGACGCATCGCCGTACTGGCCGATCCGTTCGGGCATGGCTTCTGCCTGATCCAGTTCAGTGGCGAAGGCTACGATGCGCTGGTTGAATGACCGGCGCGCCGTTCACCACGGCAACGGCACTGCTTCGCCGTTGGCGCGCTCGCCGTAGTACAGCGAAGGCAGCAGCCGCGACAGGAAACTGAACTCCGTATAGCAGTGCCTGAGCAGGCCCAGGCCGAGCACGAAGCGGCTGCGCAGCACGCAGCCAAACGGCGTATCGCGCGCCACATGCAGCATCTGCCCATCGCAGGGATCGCCCTGTACATCCAGACGCACGTGATCACCGAAGCCGATGCGCGCGGCGATCACCGCCGATACATGGCCTGCATCCTGTGCCGCCTGCAGGCGTTCGGGCACCAGCAAGGTGCGCGGGTCATGGAACTTCAGGCGCGCCGCCACCGGCGGAATGTCAGCGAGCGATTCCACCGCATGGATGCTGGCGCCGTGGTAGCTGCGCCCGCGCTGCCAGGCCGCGTCCCAGCCGCGATGCTCGACATGATCGACCGGATGCCACCAGCGGATGTGCTGGGTGGTCTCGAAGAAGGTGAACCACCAGTCCAGCATGCGGCCCTTGCAGCCGTGCAGATCGGTGCGCACCGCCACCAGCAGCGTGCCGTCTTCGCGGCGCTGGATGCCGGTTTCCAGATGCATCGGCGCCGGGTCCAGCAGATCGTGGTGGTCCAGCCAGGGGCGAGCGTTCACAGCGGTATCCATGGGGGTCTCCTACGGGTTGGGAGACCCCAAAATACGGAAACGATTTCCGTTTCGCAATTAACCGGATGCGGTAAGATGGGCGCAATGAACAGCACCACCCTGCCCGCGCCCACATCACCGACCCGCCGCCGTGGCCGCCCTGCGCGACCGGAAGCCGAAGTCCGCCACGCGGTGCTGCAGGCCACGCTGGAGCTGCTGCTGGCACAGGGTTACGAGGCCACCACCATTGAAGCGGTGGCGGCGCACGCCGGGGTGGCGAAGAAGACCGTGTACCGCCATGCCAGCAACCGCGAGGAGCTGGTCGGGTTGGCGGTGCGTGAGTGGACCGACGGCTTCGCGCCACAGCTGCAGCGTGATGCGCGCAATGCCCAAGAGGTCGTGCCGTTGCTGCAGGACATCCTGCACGCGGTGTGCACGCAGGCGCTATCGGCGCAGGCGGTGCAGGTGTTCCGCCTGCTGGCCACCGATTTCCCCGGCAAGGACGCGCTGCTGCAGGCCTACCTCGACAACGGCATCGAACGCGGCCGTGCGCTGCTGGCCGACTGGCTGGCACGTCAGCAGCAGCGTGGACTGCTGCGCGAGGGAGATTCCGCATGCATGGCGCGGCTGATCCTGGCGATGGCCGTGGCCGAGCCGCTGCGCGAACGCGTGATCGGCGTGGTGGCCGAGGATGCGCCGGTGGAGATGCATCTGCGTGAGTGCGTGGCGTTGTTGGCGCCGGTGTTGCAAGGGCCGTAGCGTGGTGCCATCCACGCATGGCGTGGATCTACCGGCCGATGTCGATTCGTTGATCGGCAACGCCCTGCCCCGGCAGGTGCCGACCGTTGGTTGGCAATGGCCTGCCCCGGTGGGTGCCGACCGTTGGTCGGCACCACGTCATCCATCGCAACTCACTCGCGCAACATATCCACGAACGCACGCAACGCGCCCGGCATCTGCCGCTGCTTCGGGTAGTACAGCGCGAAGCCGGCAAACGGCTCGCTCCAGTCTTCCAGCACCGCCACCATCTGCCCCGATTCGATGTACGGCCTTGCCGTGTCTTCCAGCACGTACGCCAGGCCGATGCCATCCAGAACGGCGCGCACGATCGTGCCCTGCTCGCACAGGGTCAACCGCCCGGGCACGTCGATCTCCAGCGCCTGCCCATCGCGCTCGAACTGCCACTTGTACAGGTGCCCACTGGCGAAGCGGAAGCGGATGCATTCGTGCGCGGCCAGGTCGCGCGGATGCTGCGGTGCCGGCCGACGCCGCAGGTAGTCCGGCGAGCCGACGATCAGCCCGCGCAGTGGCGGCCCCATCGGCACCGCCACCATGTCCTCCGGCACGAACTCATGCAGGCGCACGCCGGCGTCGTAGCCCTCGGCGACGATGTCGACCAGGCCGTCATTTTCGGTCAGCTCCACCCGCACGTCGGGATGGGCGTGCAGGAAGCGCGCCAGCCTCGGCCCCAGCTGGGTCGGTACCGCCGCGCGGGTGGCGTTGATGCGCAGCAGGCCGGCCGGGGCTGCGCGGAAGTGGTTCATTTCTTCCAGTGCGTCGTGCACCTGCCCCAACGCCGGCTGCAGGCGTTCCAGCAGGCGCTGCCCGGCCTCGGTCAGGGCCACGCTGCGGGTGGTGCGATGGAACAGGCCCACCCCCAACCGTTCCTCCAGCGCGCGGATCGCGTAGCTCACCGCCGAGGTCGACAGCGCCAGCTCGGCGCCGGCACGGCGGAAGCTGCGGTGGCGGGCGACCGCGGCGAACGCGGCCAGGTGGGAGAGGTTGTCAGTGGCCACGATTGTGCAGTTTCACTTGATGAATCATGCCGATATCCGCGCTTCTTGCTGCTGGTTGCGGGGCGTATTGTAAAACGCCTTTCGATAAACCCTGCCAAGGATTCCCCATGTCCCTCGCCCGTGGTTACGCCGCCCATTCCCATACCGACCCGCTGGTCCCGTACGAGTTCGAACGCCGCGCGGTCGGCCCGGACGACGTGCGCATCGAGATCCTCTACAGCGGCATCTGCCATTCCGACCTGCACCAGGCCCGCGATGACTGGGGTGGCTCGATCTACCCGATGGTGCCGGGCCACGAGATCATCGGCCGGGTGACCGAAGTCGGCAGCAACGTCACCCGCTTCAAGGTTGGCGACCACGCCGGCGTCGGCTGCATGGTCGACTCGTGCCGCCACTGCGACGCCTGTGAGCACGATCTGGAGCAATATTGCGCCGAAGGCGCGACCTGGACCTACAACGGCCGTGAACGCGAAACCGGCGCGCCGACCTACGGCGGCTATTCCGACCACGTGGTGGTCGAGCAGCGCTTCGTGGTGAAGGTGTCCGACACCCTCGACCTGAAGGCGGCCGCCCCGCTGTTGTGCGCCGGCATCACCACCTGGTCGCCGCTGCGCCACTGGAAGGTCGGCCCGGGGCAGAAGGTGGGCGTGATCGGTCTCGGTGGCCTCGGCCACATGGGCGTGAAGTTCGCCAAGGCACTGGGCGCGCACGTCGTGATGATCACCACCACGCCGGAAAAGGGTGCCGATGCCAAGCGCCTGGGCGCCGATGAGGTACTGGTCTCGCGCGATGCCGCGCAGATGAAGGCGCACGCCGGCAGCTTCGACTTCCTGCTCAACACCATCCCGGTCGGCCATGACACCAACCCGTACATGGGCCTGCTCAAGCGCGAGGCCACCATGTGCCTGGTCGGCGTGCTGACCGAACTGGATCCGCCGCTGACCGGCGGCAGCGTGATCTTCGGCCGCAAACACCTGACCGGCTCGGCAATCGGCGGCATGGCCGAAACCCAGGAAATGATGGACTTCTGTGCCGAGCACGGCATCGTCAGCGACGTCGAGATCATCGACATCAAGAACGTCAACGAAGCCTGGGAACGCATGGCGAAGAACGATGTGCGCTACCGCTTCGTGATCGACATGGCGACGATGCAGAACGCCGCCTGATCCAGGGCAGATGCGAAAAAGAAAAACCCCGGCAATGCCGGGGTTTTTCTTTTGGTAGTGCCGGCCGCTGGCCGGCAACCCCATACATCTGCCAGCCAGCGGCCGACACTACCGCAATCCACTCAGTACGCGAACTCGCGGAACACCGGATCGACGTCGCCGTGCCAGCGGCCATGGAACAGCGCCAGCTTGCGCTCGGCCGGGGTCAGGCCGGATTCGACGATCTCCTGCAGCACGTCCAGGAACTTGCTCTCGTCCTGGTCGTCGGCATTGCGCGCCGCACGGCGCCTGAGGCCTTCGACGGAAATCTTCACCGCTTCGCGGGCCAGGTCGCGCACCGTGCCATTGCGGAACGGCAGGTTCATCGCATGCTTCGGCACGCCGTCGCGCAGTGCATGGCGCTCGACCAGGGTGAAATCGCGTACCAGGTCCCAGGCGGCATCCAGTGCGGTGTCGTCATACAACAGGCCCACCCAGAATGCCGGCAGCGCACACAGGCGGCTCCACGGGCCACCATCGGCACCGCGCATTTCCAGATACTTCTTCAGGCGCACCTCCGGGAACGCGGTGGTCATGTGGTCCGACCAGTCGCGCAGCGTCGGCAGCGCACCCGGCAGCACCGGCAGCCTGGCCTGCATGAAATCGCGGAAGCTCTGCCCGCTGGCGTCGTGGTAGATGCCATCGCGGTAGGAGAAATACATCGGCACGTCGAGCAGGTAGTCGACATAGCGCTCGTAACCAAAACCATCCTCAAACACGAAGTCGAGCATGCCGGTGCGGTCGGCGTCGGTGTCGGTCCAGATGTGCGAGCGGTAGCTCAGGTAGCCGTTGGGCTTGCCTTCGGTGAACGGCGAATCGGCGAACAGCGCGGTGGCGATCGGCTGCAGCGCCAGCGACACGCGGAACTTCTTCACCATGTCCGCTTCGGTGGCGTAGTCCAGGTTCACCTGCACCGTGCAGGTGCGGGTCATCATGTCCAGGCCCAGCGAACCGACCTTGGGCATGTACGAGCGCATGATCTTGTAGCGCCCCTTCGGCATCCAGGGCATTTCATCGCGCTTCCACTTCGGCTGGAAGCCCATGCCGAGGAAACCCAGCTGCAGTTCGCCGGCCACCTGTGCCACTTCGTTGAGGTGGGTGCCGGTCTCCACGCAGGTCTGGTGGATGGTCTCCAGCGCCGCGCCGGACAGTTCCAGCTGACCGGCCGGTTCCAGCGTCACCGAGGCACCGTCGCGCAGCAGCGCGATCGTGTTGCCGTTTTCCTGCACCGGCTCCCAGCCGAAGCGGACCAACCCGTTGAGCAACGCTTCGATGCCGCGCTCGCCCTCGAAGGTCGGCGGGCGCAGGTCGTCCAGGCGGAACCCGAATTTCTCGTGCTCGGTACCGATGCGCCACTGCGCGCGGGGCTTTTCGCCGGAGGCGATCACCTCCACCAGCTGCGAGCGGTCGGTAATGGGGGTATCGGCGACGTGGCTGGGGCTCGACAAGGGGAAGGCTCGCTGGACGGTGGCGGGGGATGTGGGGCTCGCGGCCTTCCATCGCAAGGGCGCACTATAGCGTGGCACCCCGTTGCGTCATGCGACGGTGACGGGTTTCAGCATCCTACCGACGCCCTCTTGACCCTCGTACACTCGGCGTCATGAACCGTCATTCGCGACACCCCGAACTGCACCGCTCCGAGCGCGTCGGCTGGTTGCGTGCCGCCGTGCTGGGGGCCAACGATGGCATCGTCTCGGTGGCCGGCCTGGTGGTCGGCGTGGCGGCCAGCGGCGCCTCCGCCACCACTATCCTTGCCACCGGCGTGGCCGGCACCGTGGCCGGCGCGATGTCGATGGCCGCCGGCGAGTATGTGTCGGTGCAGACCCAGGCCGACACCGAAGCGGCCGACCTGGCAATGGAAAAGCGCGAGCTGCGCGAAGACCCGCACAGCGAACTGGAGGAGCTGGCCGCGATCTACCGCCACCGCGGCCTGGAGCCTGCATTGGCCCGGCAGGTGGCCGAACAGCTTACCGCCCACGATGCACTGGGTGCCCACGCCCGCGATGAGCTGGGCATCACTGACACCCTGCGCGCGCGCCCGCTGCAGGCGGCGCTGGCCTCGGCCGGTGCGTTCACCTGCGGTGCGGCGCTGCCGGTGCTGACCGCCCTGCTCGCGCCGACCGACAAGGTTGCGTTGATGACCACGGCCAGCACCCTGCTCGGCCTGTGCCTGACCGGCGCGGTGGCGGCCCAGGCCGGGGGCGCACCGCCTGTACGCGGCGCGGTCCGGGTGATGTTCTGGGGCGCGCTGGCGATGGCTGCGGCGGCCGGCGTCGGTCGCCTGTTCGGTGCCCAGGTGTCATGACCGGCATGCTGCCAGCGGCCACTGCGTTACTGGCCGAGATGGCCAGCCTGGCCGGCTGCGGGCGCGCCGAGGGCTATGCCTGCATCACCGCACGCCGCGAGCATGGCGCCAGCTCGGTGGAGGTTCCACAACCGCAGTTCGCGATCCTGCTGGAAGGCCGCAAGCAGGTACGTACCGCACACCAGTCGCTGACGTTCGTTCCCGGCGACATCCTGCTGCTGACCCAGCGGTGCCGCATCGACGTGGTCAACACCCCCGATCCCTGCAGCGGCCGCTACCTCAGTGCCATCGTGCCGCTCTGCACCGAAGTGCTGGCGGCGGCGCGCACGCTCTGGAACGAAGAGCTTCCCGCCCCCGGCCAGGCGATGGCGCGACTGCCGTTGATCGACCATGGCGCGGTGCTGCGCCAGTGGCGGCAATCGCTGCAGGACGGCCGTTACAGCGACGCGCGGCTGGCCCTGGCCTCGCTGGTGCTGACCCTGTGCCGACAGGGCCACGGCAACCTGCTGCTGCCGCAGGCGCCGAGCCTGGGCGAACAGATCCGCGACCGCATCGCCGCCGAACCAGCACGCGACTGGCAATCACGCGATGTGGAAGAACAGTTCGCGCTGAGCGGCGCGACCCTGCGCCGTCGCCTGGCGGCCGAGGACACCAGCCTGCGCCAGCTGCTCACCGAGGCCCGGCTGGCGCATGGCATGCAGCTGCTCTACACCACCGACCTGCCGTTGAAGACCGTGGCCGCACGCGCGGGCTACCGGTCTGCGGCCAGTTTCAGCAAGCGCTTCGCCGAGCAGTACGGGCTGGCTCCGACAGACATTTGAGGGGGTTCGGCAGGGCTGCGCCCTGCAGCCGCTACGAGCCAGGGCAACGGCCGAAGCGACAGCAACAGCAACAGCGGCTATCCGTGGGAGGGCGGGGCGATGTGGGTGGGCAGGACACGCCGTAAACCCCCCTCCGGGGTCCGGCCCAGCCGCTGGCGGCTGGGCGTTCGGGCGCTTGCGAAGCAGTGCTTCGCAAGCAAAGCGCCCTCACCCATGGGGGCTC
>NZ_JBMRGI010000019.1:0-96423 GCF_049384345.1 Stenotrophomonas sp. CASM110 | reverse complement strand
ACCCTCAGGAAACCAGCTTCTGCTGTTGCTGTTGCTGTTGCTGTTGCTGTTGCTGTTGCCGTTGCTCTGGATCGTAGCGGGTGCAGGGCGCAGCCCTGCCGAGCAACCCTATACTTGCCGCCGTGACTGCCTTCCCTGCCCTCGTTCTGCTGGATGCGCCACTGCTGGTGGGCTACAGCGGCGGTGTCGACTCGACCGTGCTGCTGCACTGGCTGTGGCGCAGCGCCAAGGCCTCCGGCACGGCGCTGCGCGCGGTGCACGTGCACCATGGCCTGCACCCCGATGCGGACGACTGGGTGCTGCATTGCCAGCAGCAATGCGCAGCGCTGGGCATCGAACTGGCCGTGCATCGCGTGCAGATCGACCCCACATCGGGCCTGGGCCTGGAAGGCGCAGCACGGCAGGCGCGACGCGCCGCGTTCGCCACCGAACTGCGCGACGGCGAAACACTGGCGCTGGCGCAGCACCTGGACGACCAGGCCGAGACCTTCCTGCTGCGTGCCCTGCGTGGCTCCGGCGTCGATGGTCTTGCCGCGATGTCCGCAGACAGCCGCGTAGGCGAACACCGTGTGTGGCGACCGCTGCTGGCGGTGCCGCGCCGTGCGCTGCTCGATTACGCGCACCAGCACGCGCTGCGCTGGGTTGAAGACCCCAGCAACGCCGACGACCACGCCGATCGCAATTTCCTGCGCCTGCAGGTGCTGCCGTTGCTGCGCCAGCGCTGGCCGCACGCCGCCGCGGCATTGGCGGGCAGCGCCCTGCATTGCCGGCAGACCCGCGAGCTGCTGGACGAGGAGGACGCCGAGCTGATCGCGCATCTGGAGGTGGCACCGCGTGTGCTGTCGCTGCAGCTGCTGCGCCAGGTGTCACCGGGCCGCGCCGCGCGCGTGCTGCGTGCCTGGGTGATCGGCCATGGGGCCGCCCCACTGCCGGCCACGGTGCTGCAGCAGGCGCTGGACGAGCTGCTGCCAGCCAGCAACGATCGCCAGGCGCGGGTGCGCTGGCACGATCATGCCATCCAGCAATGGCGCGATCATGCCTATCTCCTGCCCGCGCAACTGCCGGCGCTTCCCCATGATTGGCAGGCCGGATGGGATGGACGCGCGCCATTGGCGCTGCCCGATGGCGGTCAGCTGCACCTGCACGGCGCCGAGGCCTTCGAACGGCCGCTCCAGGTCCGTGCGCGTGTGGGCGGCGAACGCATCCTGCTGCCCGGTCGCCAGCATTCGCATGCGCTGAAGGACTGCCTGCAACGCGAACACCTTGCCCCCTGGCGACGCGCCCAGCTGCCGCTGGTCTTCGATGGAGCGCAGCTGCTTGCCGCCGCCGACGTGGTCATCGCAGCTCCCCTGCAGGCCTGGTTGCAGGCCCACGACGCGCAGCTGCAGTGGCGTCCGGGCGGCTGGTGAATTGACCCCCGCGCGCAGCCCGTCCACACTTGCCGCATGGCCAAGAAGTCCCCCGAAAACGCCTCCCCGGTCGCCCAGTTCGAGCAGTCGCTCGAATCGCTGGAACAGCTGGTGGAGCAGATGGAAACCGGCGAGCTGAGCCTGGAAGCGTCGCTCAGTGCTTACGAACGCGGTGTCGGTCTGTACCGTCAGTGCCAGCAGGCGCTGGAGCAGGCCGAATTGCGCGTGCGCCTGCTCAGCGATCCGGCCCAGCCGGAAACGGCCGAGCCTTTCGATCCGCCCAACCATGACGGCTGAAGCCCTGTTCGCGCGCTGGCGCGACCGTATCGAAAGCCAGCTCGATGCCGCCCTGCCCTCGCCTGCCGAAGCACCGCAGCGCCTGCACCAGGCCATGCGCTATTCGGTGCTGGGCGGTGGCAAACGCATGCGCCCGCTGCTGGTGTATGCCAGTGGACACCTGTTCGGCGCGCAGCCGGAACAGCTGGACGCGGCGGCGATGGCTGTCGAGCTGATCCACGCCTATTCGCTGGTGCATGACGACCTGCCGGCGATGGACGACGACGCCCTGCGCCGCGGCAAGCCGACCGCCCACATCGCCTTCGACGAAGCCACCGCGATCCTGGCCGGCGACGCCCTGCAGACGCGTGCCTTCGGCCTGCTGGCCGATGCGCCGCTGCCGGCCACGCTGCGCGTGGCCTGCCTGCAGACCCTCGCTCACGCGTCCGGCGCCTCCGGCATGTGCGGTGGCCAGGCGCTGGACATCGATGCCACCGGCCAGCAGCAGACCCTGGCGGCACTGACCCGCATGCATGCGCTGAAGACCGGCGCGCTGATCCGTGCAGCGGTGCGCATGGGGGCGCTGTGCGGCCAGGCCCACGAGCCGCAGCTGGCCCAGCTCGACAGTTTCGCCGATGCACTCGGCCTGGCCTTCCAGGTCCGCGATGACATCCTCGATGTCGAAGCCAGTTCCGAACAGCTGGGCAAGACCGCCGGCAAGGACCAGGCGCAGGACAAGAGCACCTTCCCCGCGCTGCTCGGCATGGACGGCGCGAAGGCGCAGCTGCGCGAACTGGCCGCACGCATGCAGGCCACGTTGGCCGGCCATGGCGAAGAGGCCGATGCGCTGCGCGCGCTGGCAACGCTGGCGGTGGAACGCGATCACTGATCGCCGCCGGTGGCGCTGCCCTCAAACAGGAACGCCCGGCAATGCCGGGCGTTCCTGCTTGCGCATGCGGCCGGTATTACTTGATCAGGCGCAGGGTGAACGGGTAGCGATAGGCTTCGCCGTTGTTGGCCTTGACTGCGGCAATGATGCAGAACACCAGGTTGATGATGCCCACGATCGGCGCCAGGATGCCGCCGATGATCACCACCATCAGGATGATGCTGATGACCATGGCGATGGTCACGGTGATCTGGAAGTTCAGCGCTTCCTTGGCCTGGTCGGTCACGAAGGCCTTGCTGGCGTCATCCTTGTTGATCAGCCAGATGATCAGGGCGCCGATGAACCAGGTGAAGATGCCCAGCAGGTGCGCAGCCAGCGCCATGGTGCGCTGGTCGGCCGGGGCATCGGTGGTTGCCGGCGGCGGCGGGACGTTATCGAATTCGCTCACGACAAAACTCCTTTTCATTGGGTGGTCTTGACCCACCAGCACCAAGCTGGTTGCGTCAGGCGCGCATAGCTTACGTCATCAATGCCATCAATCATTACCGGCGACGGTCATCCGCCCCAGCAGGATCGAACCGGTCCGGATGTGCGAGCGCGGGTCGACGTCGCTGCCGACCGCCTCGATGCTGCTGAACATCTCGCGCAGGTTGCCGGCGATGGTGACGCCGTCCACCGGGTACTGGATCTCGCCGTTCTCGACACGGAAGCCGCCCGCGCCTCGTGAGTAATCGCCGGTCACCCCGTTCACGCCCTGCCCCATCAGCTCGGTCACCAGCAGGCCGTCACCCATCTGCCGGGCGATCTCTTCCAGCGGGCCGGCATTGGCCGCCAGCTGCAGGTTGTGCACGCCGCCAGCATTGGCGGTGGTCTGCAGGCCTAGCTTGCGCGCCGAATAGCTGCCCAGCACGTAGCGCTGCAGTACGCCGTCTCGGACCAGCGCCGAACTACGGGTGGCCACGCCGTCGCCGTCGAAGGCGGCCGAGCGCAGGCCACGGCGCAGGTGCGGCAGCTCGTCGATCTGCATCCATTCCGGGAACAGGCGTTGGCCGACGCTGTCCAGCAGGAAGCTGGCCTGGCGGTACAAGGCGCCGCCGGACACCGCCGACAGCAGGTGGCCGACCAGGCTGCGCGCCACTTCCGGGGCGAACAGCACCGGCATGCTGCCAGTAGCCAGTGAACGCGGCTGCAGGCGGGCCACGGTGCGCTCGGCGGCACGACGGCCGACCAGGCCCACGTCTTCCAGGTCCTCCCGGGCAAGCGCGCTGGTGTACCAGCCATCGCGCTGCATGCCATCGCCCTGCCCGGCGATCAGCGCGCAGCCGACCGAATGGTGGGTGCCGCGCTCACGACCAAAGAAACCATGCGAATTGGCATACACCGACAGGCTCTGCATGCTCGACACCGATGCGCCGTCGGAATTGCGGATCTGCGCGTCGGCCTCGCGACCGGCCGCCTCGCAGGCCAGGGCCAGGTCCACCGCCTCATCGGCCTGCAGCGCCCACGGGTGCCAACCGTCCAGCTCCGGGAAGTCGGTGGCCATCAGTGCGGCCTCGGCCAGGCCGGCAGCCGGGTCATCCTCGGTATGCCGGGCAATCGCGCAGGCCTGCTCGACCGTAGCGGCCAGGCTGGCCTCGTTCAGGTCACCGGTGCTGGCACTGCCCTTGCGCTGGCCGAAATAGACGGTCACGGCGATGCCGCGGTCACGCGTGGACTGCACGGTCTCGACCTCACCGAGGCGGACATTGACCTCCAGTCCGCGGTCCTCGCTGCAACTGACCTCGGCCTGGCTGGCGCCCAGCGCGCGGGCGCGGTCGAGCAGCTGCTGGGAGAGGTCGGCCAGCCGTTCCAGCCGGGCCGGGCTGTCGTCGCCGACGGCCACTTCAGGGGCGATCACGTTCAATGCTTTATCCTGTACAGGTTGGGCCCGGCATCACGCCGGGCGACTTTTTTTGAGATCAGGTAGGGACGATGCGCGGACGCGACGAAGAAACCGGTGAATTCCACGACAAGAGCCGCAGCCAGAACCGGCGCGACGCGCTCGACGTCCTGGCCCTGGGCGAGAAGCTGGTGTCGTTGACCCCGGCCCAGCTGGCGCGCCTGCCGATCCCGGAAGACCTGCTGCCGCATATCGCCGAGTGCAAGCGCATCACCGCCCACATCGCCCACAAGCGCCAGCTGGCGTTCCTGGCCAAGCACATGCGCCGCGAGGACGAGGCAACGCTGGACGCGATCCGCGATGCGCTGGACGCCAACAGCGAGACTGGCCGCCGCGAAGTGGCGATGATGCACCGCGTGGAAGACTGGCGCGACCGCCTGTTGGCCGACGGTGACAAGGCGCTGGCCGCCCTGCTTGACGACTACCCGCAGGCCGACCGCCAGCAGCTGCGCACCCTGGTACGCAACGCGCAGGCCGAAAAGGCGAAGAACAAGCCGCCGCGCGCCTACCGCGAGATCTTCCAGGTGCTGCGTACGCTGATGCTGCCGGCGGCGCTGGGCTTGAAGACGGCGGGCGACGAACACGCCGGCGATCCGGTCGACGAGGCCGACGAGGACTGAGTCCGCGCCGGCCCGGGCGGTGGCCGCGGCCATCGCCACGCTCAGGCCTGCGTACCGCCGACGGTGATGCCCTCGATCAACAGCGAGGGCTGGCCGACACCCACGGGCACACTCTGCCCGTCCTTGCCGCAGATGCCCACGCCCTCGTCCAGGGCCAGATCGTTGCCGACCATGCGCACCTTCTGCATGGTCTCCGGGCCGTTGCCGATCAGGGTCGCGCCCTTCACCGGGGTGGTGATGCGGCCATCCTCGATCAGGTAGGCCTCGGTGGCCGAGAACACGTACTTGCCGCTGGTGATGTCGACCTGGCCACCGCCGAAGTTCACCGCGTACAGGCCCTTCTTCACCGAACGGATCATCTCCTGCGGGTCGTGCTCGCCGGCGCGCATGTAGGTGTTGGTCATGCGTGGCATGGTCAGGTGCGCGAACGATTCGCGGCGCCCGTTGCCGGTCGGGGCCATGCCCATCAGCCGCGCGTTGAGGCTGTCCTGCATGTAGCCGACCAGGATGCCGTCCTCGATCAGCGGGGTGCACTGGCTCGGGTGGCCTTCGTCGTCGATGTTCAACGAACCGCGGCGACCGTCGAGGGTGCCGTCGTCGACGATGGTCACCCCCGGTGCGGCGACGCGCTCGCCGATGCGGCCGGCGTAGACGCTGGTGCCCTTGCGGTTGAAGTCGCCTTCCAGGCCGTGGCCGACCGCTTCGTGCAGCAACACGCCCGGCCAACCCGGGCCGAGCACCACCGGCATCATGCCGGCCGGCGCCGGCACCGCGTCCAGGTTCACCAGCGCCTGGCGCAGCGCTTCCTGGGCCAGGGCTTCGGGGCGGCCGCTGGCGAACAGCGCTTCGTAGCCATAACGGCCACCACCACCGGCGTAGCCGGACTCGCGACGGCCGTTGTGTTCGACGATGACCTGCACGTTCAGGCGTACCAGCGGGCGCACGTCGGCCGCCAGCACGCCGTCGCTGCGGGCGATCAGCACCGTATCGACGCCGCCGGACAGGCTCACCATCACCTGCTTCACGCGCGGGTCGGCGGCACGCAGGTAGCCATCCAGGCGCTTGAGCACCTCGACCTTGGCCTCGTTGCCGATGCCGTCGATCGGGTCCAGCGCCGGGTACAGCGCGCGCGCATTGCCGCGCAGCAGCGAACGTCCGGTCTGCGCACCGCCCTCGCGCGAGATCGCGCGCGCCGACTGCGCCGCCGCCAGCAGCGCATCGGCATGGATGTCATCGGAGTAGGCGAAGCCGGTCTTCTCGCCGGAAATCGCCCGCACGCCCACGCCCTGCTCGATGGAATGGGCGCCGTCCTTGACGATGCCGTCTTCCACGCTCCAGCTCTCGCGGCGGGCGTGCTGGAAATATAGGTCGCCGAAGTCGACACCAGGGCCGAGCAGCTGCCCGAAGGTGCGCTCCAGGCCGGCGGTATCCAGGCCGCCGGGGCGCAGCAGGCGGTCTTGGGCAAGCGTCAGGGCGATATCAGTCATGGTTTCGATCTGGGGGTGCGGGGGCGCTCAGGCAAGCCCCGTGAACGGGAAGCCGTGCTCAGCGCGAGCGCGGCAGGTCGGTGACGGTCGGCGGAATGGCCGGTGCAGGTGCCGGCACGGGCGGTGATGGGGTCTTGTCGCGGCTGCGCTCGATCACTTCCACCTTCGGCTCCTTCCATGGACCGGTCACCTTGTAGGTACGGGCGCCAATCTCGCCCAGCGGCTTGGACAATACCGCATTGGTGGCCGCGCCCAGCGCCGCCCCCACCGGGCCGCCGGCCACCGCACCGACCACGGTCAGCAGGTTGCCCGCGCGCGGGTTGACGTCGATGGTCTGGTCGAACTGCTGGTTGCGCAGGTCGGCCTGGCCACGGATGGTGATGTTGGCCGCCGGGCCTTCGATCAGCACCTTGTCGGTGCGCGCCATGCCCTGACCGAACTGCATGCTGCCCTCGATCTGGTTGAACGCGAAGCCCTTGGAGAAGAAGTCGCGGAAATCGAACATCATCCGCCGCGGCAGCTGCGCGACGCTGAGCAGGCCCAGCACGCGGCCGGCGCCCGGCTCCAGCTCCAGCAGCTGGCCATTGCGCGCATGCAGGTCGAGGCTGCCCTGCAGGTTGCCCAGCTGGAAGTCCGACGGCCCCCCGCTCCAGGCCGCCTGCAGCTGCGCCTGGCCGGAACCGCCGCGCAGCTGGCCGCCGTAATCAAGGTTCTGCATCAGCCCGCCCAGGTCCTCGCTGCGCACCTGCGCGGTCAGTTCGGTACGGGCGCCGCCCGTACGGCCGAGCCAGCGGCCGGTGATGTCGATTTCCTGGTCCGGCGCGCGGAAGCGCAACGCGTCCACGTTCAGGCCGTTGGCCAGCGGGCGCGTGCGCAGCACCGCCTGGCCCAGCACCACCTTGCCGAACTTCAGGTCGGCGATGTCCAGCGCGAACGGCGGCAGCTTGGCCGGGTCCATGTCATTGGCACCGGCCTGTACCCGCGCCGGCGCGGCGGCCGCACCCGGTGCCGTCGGCAGTGACTGCCAGTGCACGCGGTCAAGCTGGCCGCTGATGGTGCCGCCGTCGGCGTTGGGTACGGTCAGGCGGCCGGCCAGCGACGGCCCGTCCAGGCGCACGTCCAGTGCCTGCGGGCCCGGGTGCAGCTGCAGCCGGGTCTGCTCGAACACTCCGCCGATCAGCTTGAGCTGGCCGACCTGCACGTCGACCGCGCGCAGCGGCATCGCGTCGTCGTCACTTCCACCGCGCGCCAGGCTGATCCACTCCAGCGCATCCAGGGTCGGGCTGCGGCCATTGACCGTCAGTCCGCTCGCCGGCGGCTCGCGGTCGACATGGTCGCTGCCCAGCGTGACCTGCACACCGGTCTGGTTGTTGTGGCTGCGCGCGGCCAGGGCCAGGCGCTGGCCGAACGCTACGTCGATGCGGCCGGCGCCCATCGGCAGCTGCGCGGCCACCGTGGTCGCCAGCGGCTCGGCGGCCGGCTTGTCCAGCGGCGCCGGCAGGTCGAGCCGGGTGCCGACCAGGTCCGAACTCAGTCGCAGCTCGCTCGGCGGCGCAGGCGCGCCGGGCGCCACCTTGGGCAGGTTGACGCCGATGGTCCAGGCCGAATTGCCGTTGATGTAAGGCTTGAGCCAGGCCATCTCGGGAGCACGGTCGATCAGCACGCTGGCATCGAGGCGGGCGGTCAGCTGCGACTCGAAGGCGCGCGTGCTGTCATGCACGTAACCGCCGGCACGCAGGCTCAGCCGTCCTTCCTGGCCGAGGTGGCGCACCGCCAGGTCCTCGGCGCCGAAACCGCCATTGCTGTAGCGCGCCTGCCCGTGCATGTTGTCAAAGGTCAGCTGGAAGCGCTTGTCGACCAGCTTCACGCCGGCCAGATCGACCGTGCCCTGCAGGTGGCCCTCGCCTTCATCCTGATGCAGCGGCTGCAGCAGATCGAAGGTCACATGGGCCGGACCGCTGGCGACCAGATTGTCCAGCGTATCGCCGTAATCCTTGTGCAACGGGCTCAGGCGCAGCATCGCCAGCAGCTTGCCGGCCTCGCTCGGCGCATCGGCACGTACGTACAACGGCTGGTGCCCGAAGTCCGGAATGCCCGCTTCGAATTTCTGTACCGCCACGCCGGCAAGATCACCCCGTCCACGCATGTCGAAGCCAGGGCCGATGAAGGCGATGTCGGCGTCGACCTGGCTCATCAGCGGCCAGTCGTGCTGGAAGCGGATGTCGCCATTGGTGATGTGGCCGGTGGCCTCGAAGCGGCCATCATTGTTGTCGAACGGCCAGTCGTCCAGGTCACCGGTGACCAGGCCGACGCCATTGCGCACCTGGCCGCCAGCCAGCGCCATGTCCAGCCAGTCGGTGGCGCCCTTGCTCATCTTGGAGTGGATCCAGAAGCGCTTGGCCGCCGTCATCGGCACGTCGTCCAGCTTCGCGGCCAGCTGCAGCCACGGCCGCGTGCCGTCGCCCTGGAACCAGACCCCGCCGCGCACGTCGGCCGCGTAGTCGGTGCCTTCCACACGCATCGCCGGCGTCCCGATCCGCCAACCACCGCCCTCGTCGCGCCAGCCCACGATCTGTCCGGCCAGGTGCAGGTCATGGCGCACGCCGAAGCCGGTCGGCCAATCGAACTGCAGCTGCCGTTGCGGTTGCAGCTGCAGGCTGAAGCCGTCGGCGTCGCCTTCAAAGCGCCCGCCCAGGCCGCGCAGGCCGGGCGAGTTGCCCACGCTGGCGAAACCCAGCGACTGCAGTTCACCCTGCGCCCACAGGGGGCCATCGCGTTCGCCCGACAGCTGCAACGCGCGCACGTCCAGCTGCGGCCTGGACAGGAACAGCCAGCGACGCAGGCCCGGCTCAAGGCGATCACTCAGGGCCAGCGCACGCAGTGCGATGCCGGCCTGCACTTCACCGGAACGGACCTGCAGCTGTTTGCCGACCTGCAGCTGCAGGCCATCGAGGCGCTGCTCGCCGTCTTCATTCTTCAGCCGCAGCTGCGGTACCTGCAGCGCCCAGCCCTCGGCCTGGCGCTGCCAGCGCAGGCGGGCCTGCAGTCGCTGCAGCTGCAGCTGCGGCGCCGCCATGCCGGGTATCGGTGCGCCATCAATGCGCACGTCGCGCAGGTCCGAATCCGTGGTCAGCGCCACCGGCGCGAAATCGCGCAAGGTCAACCACAGGTTCAACTCGCCCTTGCCCTCGCGCAGGCGCACGCCGCCAGCCGCCAGCAAGGGCGCCCAGGCGTGGAAATCGACCGGGTCGGCGCCCAGCCAGGCCTCGCCGTTGCCGCGCGCACGGTCCACGTCCAGCACCGCGGTCAGCGGCAGCGCTTCGGGCTGCGCCCAGGCGCGTACGCCCACGCGCAGGCGATCGCCATTGACCCGCATGCGCAGGTCGATGCGCGGCAGCGTGGTGTCGATGCCCAACGTCGGCGCGTGCACGCCCAGGCGCCCTCCGATCACCTGCAGCTCGCCCAGCCGGCGCAGCGCATCCAGCGGATCGCCGCCGTTGTCCGATTGCGGCAGCCCGCGCACCGTCCAGCGTCCGTCCTCGCCCTGCTGCAGATCCAGCGCCAAGCCACGCAGGCGCAGCTCGGTCAGCGAGCGCCCGGGCAGCAGCCCGCTGTACATCGATACCAGCACCTCGGCCTCGCCGATCGCCAGGCCCTGCCCGGCGCCGATGCGCAGGCCTTTCAGCTGCAGCAGCGGGCCACGACGGGTCCAGGCGGTCTGCAGCTGGTCGAAACGCACCGGCTGGCCGGCACGCTCGCTCAGCCAAGCGGCGATCCTGTCAGGATGACGCTCGGCCAGCGGCAGCAGCTGGCTGAGCGTGCCCACCAGCAGTGCAAGCCCGACCAGGCCCACCG
The DNA here is from genome assembly GCF_049384345.1 of Stenotrophomonas sp. CASM110. Lineage (NCBI taxonomy): Bacteria > Pseudomonadati > Pseudomonadota > Gammaproteobacteria > Lysobacterales > Lysobacteraceae > Stenotrophomonas > Stenotrophomonas sp. CASM110. The sequence goes on along the minus strand of NZ_JBMRGI010000019.1, from coordinate 85,948 downwards.
CACAGGCGGCAATGAAATGACGGCGGATCCTTCGCAGTCGCAGGCGCGGCGGCGCGCTCATCGGCCACCGCCGGCCTGCAGCCGGCGAGGATCAGAGCAGAACGACATCGAATTGCTCCTGCAGGTACTGCTCGTCCGCCTGGAAGCGGATGCTCTTGCCGAGGAACTCTTCCAGCTCGGCCACCGCCGAGGATTCCTCATCGGTAATTCGCGCGACCACCTTGGTCGAGGCGATCACCAGCAGGCGCGCAGCATCGAACTGGCGCACGGCACGGGTGATCTCGCGGAAGATCTCATAGGTCACCGTCTCGGTGGTCTTGATGCTGCCGCGGCCGCTGCACTGCGGGCAGGTCTCCGACAGCTGGCGCTCCAGGCTTTCCACCGTACGCTTGCGGGTCATCTCCACCAGGCCCAGCGGCGAGAAATCATAGACCGTGGTCTTGGCATGGTCGCGGGCCAGCGCCTTTTCCAGCGTGCGCAGCACCTGGCGACGATGCTCCGCATCATCCATGTCGATGAAGTCGATGATGATGATGCCGCCCAGGTTGCGCAGCCGCAGCTGCCGCGCCACCGCCTGCGCCGCTTCCAGGTTGGTGCGGAACACCGTTTCTTCCAGGTTGCGCTGGCCGAGGAACGAGCCGGTGTTGACGTCGATGGTGGTCATCGCCTCGGTCTGGTCGATCACCAGGTAGCCACCGGATTTCAGCGGCACCTGCTTGTCCAGCGCGCGGCCGATCTCGTCCTCCACGCCGAACATGTCGAAGATCGGGCGGTCACCGGAGTACAGCTCCAGCTTCTCGGCCAGCACCGGCATGTACTTGGCGACGAAGGCCTGCAGTTGGCCGAAGGTCTCCTTCGAGTCCACCTTCACCTTGTCCACGTCCTTGCGGATCAGGTCGCGCACCGACCGCAGCGGCAGGCTCAGGTCTTCATAGATGATGCTGCACGACGGCGCTTCGCGGCCGCGGCGCTCGACCACGTTCCACACGCGCGACAGGTAGGCGATGTCCTCGGCGATGGCCTCGGCCGGCTGCCCTTCGGCGTTGGTGCGCACGATGTAGCCGTAGCCGCCGTGCTGCGCCGACAACTCGGTCACCAGCGCCTTCAGGCGGGCGCGCTCGGTTTCATCCTCGATGCGCGCGGACACCCCCACCACCTTGGACTGCGGCAGCAGCACCATGTAGCGCGAGGGAATGCTGATCTGCGTGGTCAGGCGTGCACCCTTGGTGCCGATCGGGTCCTTCACCACCTGCACCACGATGTCCTGGCCGTCACGCAGCAGCTCGACGATCGGCACGCTGGCCGGCGGCGGCAGGGTCGTGTTCTCGGTGTCGGCACTGGCCACCGGGGCCGGGCGCACCACGTCGTTGGCGTGCAGGAACGCGGCGCGCTCCAGGCCGACCTCGACGAACGCGGCCTGCATGCCGGGCATGACCCGCTGCACCTTGCCCTTGTAGATGTTGCCGACCACACCCCGGCGCCAGCCGCGCTCGATGTGCAGTTCCTGCAGCATGCCGTTCTCGATCACCGCGACCCGGGTTTCGCGGGGGGTCACATTGACCAGGATTTCCTCAGACATCGGCAGCCTCCCTGGCGGCATCGGCAGTGGGGGCCGGCACGCCACAGCGCGCCAGCAGACGATCGGTATGCAGCAATGGCAGCCCCATGACGCCGGAGTAGCTGCCGGAAAGATGTTCGATCCAGCGCTCGGCCCCGCCCTGGATGGCGTAGGCCCCGGCCTTGTCCAACGGCTCGCCGGTGGCGACATAGGCGGCGATGTCGGCGGCGGCGATCGGGGCGAAGGTCACTTCGGAAATGACCAGTTCGCTGTCCAGCCCGTCGGCGCCGACCACCACCACCGCAGTCATCACCTGGTGGGTGCGCCCGGCCAGGCGCGCCAGCATCGCGCGCGCGCCGGCGGCGTCGGCCGGCTTGCCGAACACTTCACCGTCCAGCACCACCTCGGTGTCCGAGCCGAGCACCCGCGCCTGCGGGTCTTCGGCCAGCACCCGGGCCAGCCCGGCGCGCGCCTTGTCGGCGGCGACCCGGCACACATACTGTTCGGCACTCTCGGTCGCGGCGCGCTGCTCGACGACCTCCAGGTCCAGGGCCTGGAAGGGGCGTCCGAGTCGGGCCAGCAACTGGTTGCGTCGGGGGGAGCGGGAAGCAAGATAGAGCATCGGCACAGCATAACCTGAGCCCGTCACCTGAATCGTCGGCAACCCGTTACGGAACGCGTACAACCCCTTACAGGCTCACAGCGCGTTCATCGCTACGACACCACCCTCACCGCACAACAAGGAGATCCCATGCGCCTGACCGCCACCCCGCTGCTGCTCGCCCTGTCCCTCGCCCTTGGAACCTCGATGACTGCCCATGCTGCTCCGTCGTCGTCGCCGTCGATCGCCGCCGCGGCCGAAGGCACCCTGCTGAACATTTCGGCCAACGCCGAGGCCACCCGCGTGCCGGACGTCGCCACCCTGTCGGCCGGCGTGGTCACCCAGGCCGCCGACGGCAACAGCGCCATGCGCCAGAACGCCCAGCAGATGGACAAGGTGCTGGCCGCGATCAAGGCCGCCGGCATCGCCGAGCGCGACGTGCAGACCAGCGGCGTCAGCCTCAACCCGCAGTACCGCTATGCCGACAACGAGGCGCCGAAGATCACCGGCTACCAGGCCAGCAACACGGTCAGCCTGAAGGTCCGTGACATCGCCAAGCTCGGCAAGGTGCTCGATGCGCTGGCCGCTCAGGGCGCCAACCAGATCAACGGCCCCAGCTTCGAGATCGACCAGCCGGAACCGGTCTATGACGAAGCCCGCTTGGCCGCGCTGAAGAAGGCCCAGGCCCGCGCCCAGACCTATGCCAAGTCGCTGGGCCTGCAGGTGCGCCGCATCGTCAGCATCTCCGAGAACAGCAGCGGCGGTTTCCGCCCGATGCAGATGATGCGCACCATGGCGGCCGGTGCGGCGATGGACAAGGCCACCCCGGTCGCACCGGGCGAATCGACCGTCTCGGTCAACCTGGACGTGGTGTTCGAACTGGGCCGCTGATCGCGTCCGCCGCGGTCGACGACACAGGCGGGTCCCGCAGGGGGCCCGCCTTTTTCGTGCCCTCCGCCGACACTGGCTGAAGGCCAGCCCAACGATCATGCCCCTGCCTCTAGGCAGTAGCCGTCGTGCCGCGCTACTGATGGACTGCCAGCCGCGTGCGGCAACCCCGCCACGGGCCCCTGGTGCGTTGAGGACTTCGTCACTGGCATGGAGGTGGATCATGGTTCGTACGTACCCCGTTGCATCCCTGCATTTCGACCCCGCCCGGGTGGCCGCCTGGAGCGCGGCGATCGCCCTGCACCTGCTGGCCTTCCTGTTGCTGCTCATCCCTGCGACCTACCAGGCCGTGCAGGTCCCGCGTGAAAAGACGCCGGTCCGGCTGATCGAGAAGATCCCGCCACCGCCAACGCCGCCGGTTCCGGTCACGCCCAAGGAGATCGTCCAGGTGGTGCCGAAACCGCGAACGCACCCGGTGGTGCCGCCACTGCCCGCGCCCACCGCGACCGTGGAGGAGACCCAGGGCATCGCGTTGCCGGCCACCGAACCGGCTCCGCCGCAGCTGGCGCCCAGCATCGACACGTCCACCCCTCTGGCCGGCGCCCAGCTGCAGTACCGCAGCGCCCCGCCGCCGACCTACCCCATCCAGTCCCTGCGCAACCACGAACAGGGCACGGTGCTGTTGCGGGTGGAAGTGGACAGCCATGGCCAACCGGTCGCGGTCGGCGTCGAGCGCAGCAGCGGCTCGCGCAACCTGGACCAGGCCGCCCGCCAGCAGGTGCTCCGGCACTGGCGCTTCGAGCCTGCCCAGCGTGACGGCGTGGCAGTTCCGGCCATCGGCCTGGTACCGGTACAGTTCTCGCTGCCCGACTGAGCCCCACCACCGGCCCGGCCTCGCGCCGGGCCGGTCCCTGCCGCTGCCCGGGAAATGCGGAGAGGCCAGGGACCAAGCGTTACCGATTAAGCAAAATTTCACGACTTCGTCACCTGCAGGAAACCTAGATTGGCGCGTCCCGGTATCGATCCGGCGACAGCCCTCAACGCTACGGTTTTCCAGTTAGGAGAGAAGCTGTGAAACACCCGATCCAACGGCCCGCCAGCCGCCGCCGCAGCACCCTGGCATCGTCCATCACCCACATCCTCACCGGCGGCGCCCTGCTGCTGGCCGGCGCCGTCGCTTCCTCCTCCGCCTTCGCGCAGGAAAAGGCCACCAACCTCGACCGCATCACGGTCACCGGCTCCAACATCCCGCGCACCAACACCGAGACACCGTCGCCGGTGCAGGTGGTGACCCGCCAGGAAATCGACCGCACCGGCAAGACCTCGCTGGCCGAGTACCTGCAGACCATCACCGCCGATGGCGCCGGCTCAATTCCCAAGACCTTCGGCAACGGTTTCGCCGGCGGTGGTGCCGGCATCTCGCTGCGCGGCCTGGGCGCCGGCTCGACGCTGGTACTGTTGAACGGCCGCCGCATGGCCACCTATGGCCTGGCCGATGACGGACAGAAGGTCTTCACCGACCTCAGCACCATTCCGCTCGATGCCGTCGAGCGCGTGGAAGTCCTGAAGGACGGCGCTTCGGCGATCTACGGCTCCGATGCCATCGCTGGCGTGGTCAACATCATCCTGCGCAGCGACTTCCAGGGCGCCATCCTGCGTGGCTCCTACGGCCTGTCCGGTGACAGCGATGGCGACGCCCGGAAGGCAACCCTGACCGCCGGTACCGGCGACCTGGCCACCGATGGCTGGAACGCCTTCTTCAGCCTGGACGTTGGCAAGACCGACGCGATCAAGATCAGCGACCGCAAGAACCGCAAGTGGATCGGTACCGGTGACACCCGCCCGTGGGGCTATGACAAGACCGCCCAGTTCCTCGGCGGTGCCTACACCCGTGGTGGCACCTCCGGCGGTTCCGGCCCGAATGGCTCCTACCTCGACGCCACCGGCCATCTGGTGCCGCTGCCGGGTTGCGCCGGCCTGACCACCATCGGTGGGCAGACCCCGGCCAGCATCGCCGCCGATGGCTGCCTGTGGGATCCGGCGCAGCAGTACCGCGACCTGATTCCGGAAGAGAAGTACGTCAACGTGTTCGGTCGCGCCAGCTTCGCCTTCGGTGAAGGCGGCGAGATCTACACCGAGATCGGCTACTCGAAGAAGGAAACCATCTTCAGCAACACCCCGTCCGGCGTGTCGGGCGGCTGGGGCTATCCGGGCGGCCCGGTCAACGCCAACAGTGGCCCCGGTGCCACCGTGCTGGGCCCGAACCATCCCGACAACCCGACCCCGGGCACGGCGCGCCGCGTGCGTTACTCGGCCTGGGATGTCGGCCCGCGCGTGACCGACAACACCAATGAGTTCAACCGCTTCCTGGTCGGCATCAAGGGCAACTGGGGCGACTGGAGCTACGACACCGCCTACCTGCACTCGGGCACCGACCTGACCAACAAGCGCACCGGCTTCCTGCGCTACAGCGCCGTCCAGTGTGCACTGGGCAATGCCAACTGCGCCGGTGGCGTGTGGCGTATCGGTGATGATGCCGGCAAGAACTCGCAGGCGCTGTACGACTACATCTCGCCCACGATCAGCGCCCGCGCCAAGTCCAGCCTGGACATGTTCGACTTCACCGTCTCGCGCAGCCTGATGGACCTGAAGGGTGGTCCGCTGGGCCTGGCGATCGGTACCGAGTGGCGCAAGACCAGCAACAGCCTGACCCCGCAGACCTACACCGACCAGGGCGACATCATCGGCCTGGGCTACTCGGCCTATGACGGCACCCAGAACGTCTACGCCGGCTACGTCGAACTGTCGGCACCGGTGCTGGAACAGCTGGAACTGTCCGGCGCCCTGCGTTACGACAAGTACGAAAGCGGCGAAGGCAAGGCTACGCCGAAGCTGGGCGTGAAGTGGACCCCGGCCGACTGGATCGCCCTGCGCGCCAGCTACGCCGAAGGTTTCCGCGCGCCGAACCCGGCCGAGAACGGTGACGGTGGCCTGGCCGCCTTCTCCACTGCGGTCGACCCGGTGCGTTGCCAGATCAGCGGCGGCGCTGCCAGCGAATGTGGCGCCAATTCGGTGGCGATCATCACCAAGCCGAACAAGCTGCTGAAGCCGGAAGAGTCCAAGAGCTACTCGGTCGGCATCGTGCTGCAGCCGACTTCGACCACCTCGATGACCGTCGATGCCTGGCAGATCAAGCGTACCAACGAGATCGTGCAGGGCAGCACGGCGGCGGCGATCCTGGCCGGCAACGTGCTGCGCGACAGCAACAATCTCAATGGCGTGGCCAACAGCGGCACCATCCTGGCGGTCAACACCGGCTACGTGAATGCCAGCTCGTCGCGCGTGCGCGGTATCGATACCGATATCCGCCAGACCTTCGAGATCGGCCCGGGCCAGCTGGAGCTGGACCTGCAGTGGAGCCACATCCTGAAGTTCGAGCGCACCGAAGGCGGCGACACGGTTGATTACGTGGGTACCCACGGCAACTGCGACGTCACCAACTGCATCGGTACGCCGAAGGACAAGGTCAACTTCGGCACCACCTGGAAGCAGGGCCCGTGGAGCGTCAGCGGCATCGTCAACTACATCAGCAAGATGGACAACATCGACAGCCGTGGTGGCAGCTACCTGGCCTTCTACGCTGACGGTACGCCGGTGAAGAAGATCTCTTCGTTCACCACGATGGACCTGTCCGGTCGCTGGAGCATCAACGACTCGTTCGAACTCAACGCCTCGGTGGCCAACGTGTTCGACCGCATCGCCCCGCTCGATCCGACCACCTACGGCGCGGTGAACTACAACCCGATGCACTTCTCCGGTGCGCTGGGCCGTTACTACACCGTCGGCTTCAAGTACACGTTCAAGTAAGACCGGTTGCAGCGTCACCTTCGAAGGCCCGGGCCGTTGCCCGGGCCTTCGTCGTTTTCACGCGGGCCGGTTCCTGCAGGCTGGCGCTTGCCTGCTGACTCTTGCGGACATGTTCACGAGGACATGGCTACCGTATGCTCGCGGCATTCGCGCCGCAGGGGATCTCCATGGCCGCGACATCGCAACGGCTGGGCCTGCCCGCGTTGACTGCACTGGTAGTCGGCTCGATGGTCGGCGCCGGCATCTTTTCACTGCCGCAGAACGTCGCGCGCAGCGCCGGCCCGGCCGCCGCCTTGATCGGCTGGGCGGTCAGTGGCGCCGGCATGCTGATGCTGGCCTTCGTGTTCCAGGCCCTGGCCAATCGTCGCCCCGACCTGGATACCGGCATCTACGCCTATGCGCGCGAAGGCTTCGGCAACTACATCGGCTTCTCCGCGGCGTGGGGCTACTGGGTGGCGTCGGTGCTCGGCAACGCCAGCTTCTTCGTACTGATCTTCAGTGGCCTCGGCCACTTCGTGCCGGTCTTCGGTGAAGGCAATACACCCGCCGCCGTAGCCGCTTCATCACTGCTGCTGTGGACCGTGCACCTGCTGGTGCTGCGCGGCCTGCGCACGGCCGCCATCGTCAACGGCCTGGTGACGGTGGCCAAGCTGCTGCCCATCGCGTTGTTCCTGATCCTGGCGGCGGGCGCGTTCCGCATGGACGTGTTCCGCGCCGATTTCCTCGGTACGCCCGCACTCGGCGACCTCGGCCAGCAGTTGCGCGGCATGATGCTGGTGACCGTGTGGGTGTTCATCGGCATCGAAGGGGCCAGCATCTATTCGCGGCGTGCCGCGCGCCGTGCCGACGTCGGCCGTGCCACGGTGATCGGTTTCCTCGGGGTCTGGCTGCTGCTGGTACTGGTCAGCCTGCTGTCGATGGGCGTGCTGTCGCAGGCCGAGCTTGCCGGGCTGCCCAACCCGTCGATGGCCTACGTGCTGCGCGCCATCGTCGGCGAATGGGGCGCGACGGTGATCATCATCGGTTCGATCGTCTCCGTGCTCGGCGCATTGCTGGCCTGGGTGCTGCTGTGCGCCGAAGTGCTGTATGCCGCCGCCGGTGATGGCACCATGCCGGCCTTCCTCGGCCGCGAGAACGCGCGTGGCGTGCCGGCCAATGCACTGTGGTTGAGCAATGGCCTGATCCAGTTGTTCCTGCTGATGGTGCTGGTCAGTTCGGGCAGCTACACCGGGCTGGTGCTGCTCGCTGCGTCGATGAGCCTGGTGCCCTACTTCCTGTCCACCGCGTTCGGCGTGCAGCTGGCCTGGCGCGGGCAGGCCTACGCCGGCGAACCAGGCGTGCGCTGGCGCGATTTCGGGGTCGCACTGCTGGCCAGCGCCTATGCGCTGTGGCTGGTGTATGCCGGCGGCCTGGACAACCTGCTGCTGTCGGTACTGCTGTACGTGCCCGGCGTGGTGTTGTTCGCTTTGACCCGGCGCCAGCGCGGCGAGCGGGTATTCACGCGCTGGGAGTGGGTACTGTTCGGCGCGATCCTGGCGGTGGCGATCGCCACGCTGGTGGCCTTCTGCAGAGGTGAGCTGGCACTGTAGAGCCGAGCCCACGCTCGGCTTCACACAGGCAGCCGAGCATGGCTCGGCTCTACAACTGGCGTTCCGCCAGCATGCCGATATCCTGCATCCAGCGCTCGGCCAGCTGCGGCCACGCCGCGACCGGTGCATCCTTCATGCGCAGCCCGAATGCGTGGCCGCCGCGTGCGAACAGGTGCATTTCCACCGGCGCGCCCGCGTCCGCCAGGGCACGGTAATAGGCCAGCGATTCACGCACGTCATCGGTGCGATCGTCGGTGGCCTGCGCGATGAACGTCGGCGGCACCTTGTCATCCACGGTGATGTCCCTGACCAGCGACAATCCCTTCCCGTGCCCTGCCCACAGGTGCCCGGAATACATCACCATCGCGAAATCGGGACGGCTGGGTTGCTCATCCGCAGCATCGACCGGCGCGTAGCTGCGCAGCGCGTGCGTGCTCAGTCCCGCCACCACGTGACCACCGGCGGAAAAGCCGATCGCCCCGATCCGCTTGGGATTGATTGACCAGCGCTCGGCCTGTGCGCGCAGCAGGCCCATTGCACGCTGTGCATCCTGCAGGGCCATCGGCACTTTCGGAATGTCGCGGCAGTTGCACTCGGGGTCCCAGTTCGGGCCAGAGGCTGGCACCCGGTACTTCAGCAATGCACAGGTGATGCCCTGTGCGGTCAGCCAGCCGCAGATCTCGCTGCCTTCCAGGTCCATCGCCAGCACCCGATAGCCTCCGCCAGGCACCACCATCACTGCGGTGCCGGTGGCCGGTCCCTTCGGTGGAAACACGATGAGGGTCGGCGCAGCGACGTTCTGCAGCATCATCCAGTGTTCGCCACTGGCTTCGGAGATCACTTCGCTGACCTGCTCGGGCCCCTTCAACTTCGGCGGCGCGATCACCGTGCCCTGCGGCCACAACGGAAGCTCGGTGGTGCCCTGTGGCGGATGCCAGGTGGAAGGCGCGGCCTTCGTTGTGGCGAACGGCACCATCGCCAGCAGCAGGAAGCTCGAGGACAGCAGCACGCGCATGATCGGCATCCATGGTTGCAGCAGCAGAGTGTAGCGACAAAAAAAAACCTGCATCTTGCGATGCAGGTTTCTCAAGGTGGCGCCCGAAGTTGGACTCGAACCAACGACCCCCTGATTAACAGTCAAGTGCTCTAACCGGCTGAGCTATTCGGGCAGACGACTAGTATAACCACTCTTCACGCGCGATGGTAGGGGTGATTGGCAATCATTGCGGCGGCCCGATACAGCTGCTCGGCCACCACCAGGCGCACCAGCATGTGCGGCAGCGTCAGCGGTCCGATCGACCACTTCTCATCGGCCAGCGCGGACACCTCCGGCGAATGCCCTTCCGGGCCACCAATCAGGAACGCCAGGTCGCGGCCCTGCCCGCGCCAATGCTCCAGGCGCTGTGCCAGCTGTTCGGAACTCAGCTGTCGTCCTGGCACATCCAGTGCCACCACATAGGCGTTCTTCGGCAGCGCAGCGATGACCCGCTTGCCTTCCTCTTCAGTGGCGCGGCGCGGATCACGTCCCTTGCCGCGCAAGCCGGGCTCGATTTCCACCAGCTCGAACGGCAGCCAGTGCGACAGCCGCTTCTGGTACTCGGCGAAGCCCTGCGCGACCCAGCTGGGCGCGCGTTCACCGGTGGCGATCAGGCGGGCTTTCATCTACACGGTCCTCCAAAACGTCGACGGCGCCATCGGCGCCGTCGAAGGGATGCATCAACGTGCGGCTCAGGCCACTTCGTCGTCGCTGGACGGCGGCTGGTCGCCAACGGTCCACAGGCGCTCGAGGGCGTAGAACTCACGCACGCGCGGCAGCATCACGTGGACGATCACGTCGCCCAGATCGACCAGCACCCACTCGGCTTCGCGCTCGCCTTCAACACCCAGCGGCATCACGTCGATGTTCTTGGCGAAGCGCACGACTTCATCGGCGATCGACTTGACGTGGCGGGTCGAGGTGCCCGAAACGACGATCATGTAGTCGGCAACGCTGGACCGGCCGCGCACGTCGATCTCGACCAGGTCCTTGGCCTTCAGGTCTTCGGTGGCTTGGCGGACGCTGGCCAGCAGTTCCGGCACGGACGGCGGCGGGCTGGGCAGATCGACCTTGATGGTCTGGGGCTGGGTCTGGTTGCTCAAAGTGGATCGACTCGATAAACGTGGGGGCGATTATACGGGGATGGCGCGGCGGCGCCATTCACGCTGTGGCCGGGCGGTACAGCCCGTGTGCAGCGACGTAGTCCGCGACGGCCGGCGGCAGCAGGGCGCGCCAGGGGCCACCGGCGGCGATCTGCGAGCGCACGGCGCTGGCCGATTCCTCGCGCAGCGGGTGGTGCAGGCGCAGGATGCGCCCGGCCGGGCTGGCGAACAGGGCCTGTTCGTTGTCGGCCCAGCGCCCCTGCAGGGCACGCCCCAGTTCACCGTCGATCGACGCCTGCAGCGGGCTGCCCGGCCGCTCGGCCACCACGAAGTGGGCCAGCCCGAACAGGGCCTCCCATTCGTGCCAGCCGGACAGGCCCAGCAGGCTGTCGGCGCCCACCAGCCAGGCCAGGGGCCGGCTTGGGCCCAGCTCGCCACGCAGCTCGCGCAGGGTATCGACGGTGTAGGACGGACGACCGGGATAGCGCGTGGCACGGTCCAGTTCACGACGGTCCAGCAGCAGGCCCGGCTCGTCGCCGATGGCCAGCGACAACATGGTGCAGCGCTGCTCGGCGGTGGCGCCGGGCACCGCACGGTGCGGCGGATCGCCTGCCGGCAACATGCGCACGGCCACCTGCAGTTCGTCCCGGGCGGCTCGCGCGATTGCCAGATGCCCCAGGTGCACCGGATCGAAGGTGCCCCCGTAATAGATCCGCAGGCTCATCGCTCAGGCCCGCGCCAGCAGGCGCACGGCACGCGGTTCGGCCACGGCCACCAGCAGGCGCTCCAGCGCCAGCCAGGCATCGCCGTCGGCCCGCCCCTTGGCGATGCGGTCGACCAGCCCGGCTTCGGCCACGAAGCGTTCCCAGCGCTTGCCTTCCGGGTGCCGCTGCAGCGCGCGCTTGTAGGGCGCCTGCCGTGATTCCCAGATGCCACGCGATTTCATTTCGGCGGCCAGGTTGCCGCCACGGGCCTGCACACGGGCCAGGCCGGCACCGGCCAGCAGTTCTCGGATCACGATCGGCATCAGTGCGGCCACCGCTTCGCCTTCGCCGCGCAGGCCAGCCAGCATGCGCAGTACGGCCGGCGGCTGGCCGGAGAACGTCGCCTCCACCAGCCGGAACACGTCGTAGCGGGCAGCGTCAGCCACCAGCGATTCCATCCGCTCCACATCCAGCGGCTGGCCATCGGCCAACAGCGCCAGCTTGTCGATTTCCTGGGCGGCGGCCAGCAGGTTGCCCTCCACCCGCTCGGCCAGGCGCTGCACGGCGGCCGGGTCGGCACGCAGGCCCTTGCCGCGCAGGCGGCGCTCGATCCAGTCCGGCAGTTCGTGCGGCTTGATCGCCCAGGCCACCGACAGCACGCCGATGCGGCTGACCGCCTCGGCCCACTTGCCCTGATGGGCCTTGCTCCATTCATTGGCGGTGATCATCAGCACCACGTCCGGCGCCGGATTGGCGCAGAACTGGCTGATCACTTCGGCGCCGTCCTTGCCGGGCTTGCCGCTGGGCAGGCGCACCTCGACCAGGCGGCGGGCGCTGAACAGGCTGGGCGCATTGAAGCTGGCGTCGAGCTGGTTCCAGTCGAAATCCCGCCCGTCGGCGTCGAACACTTCGCGTTCGCCGATGCCGGAGGCGCGCGCGCGCGCGCGGACGGCATCTGCCGCCTCCAGCACGCGCAGGGTTTCCGGGCCTGCGATCAGGTACACCGGCGCCAACGGGGTGTCAGCGCCCTGGCTGGCCAGCTGCTCCGGACGCAGTTCCATCGTCGCTGCCGCTCAGTGCTTGACGTCGGCGGCCGGCACCGCACCCTCGATCGGCTTGGCCTTCGGCGCGGACAGGCTGCCGCCCTTCTCGATCTCGGCGCGGACCACGCTGTCGATACGGCGGATGATCGAGGCGGACATTTCCCGGCGCAGCTCCGTGGCCAGGATTTCGCGTTCGGTGGTGGTACCGGTGGCGTCGGTCGGCGGCGACACATAGTCGCGCGACAGTTCGATCACCTGCTGCGGCACCAGTTCGCTGCCATCCTCGCGACGGAAGATGAAGATCACCGCGTAGCGCAGGCTGTATTCCTGTGCGCGGCCCTGCGAGTCGATGGCGATCGGCAGGTCACCCCAGCGCTCGGACAGCACCTGCAGCTGGGCGTTGGGTCCCTTGCTGTCCTCATCGGCCAGCTTGGCACCGGAGGCCAGCAGGCTGCGGTTGAGCAGCTTGACCAGTTCACTGTACGGGGCGGTGGAGACCACCTTCACCGGGGCAGTGTCGGTCGGCAGCATCAGCTTGTTGCGCAGATGGAAACCGCAGCCGGCGAGGCCGAGGACAAGAACGAGGGCAAGCAGGATTCGGGTCATGGAGACAGTCTGGCGGAGCCGGGCGATCACGGCAACACACAGCGTGCCCGAAGCCGCGTGAATGCAGGGCCATCAGGCGCCCGGCCCTGCTCATGGAATGGCACCGGCCACCGCGCGGGTGACCGGTGCCGGGGACATCAGGCAGCGACGATGTTCACGATCTTGCCCGGGACGATGATGATCTTGCGCACCGTCAGGCCTTCCATGAACCTGGCCGCGTTGGGCTCGGCCAGGGCCAGCGCCTCGACCTGCTCGCGCGCGGCATCGGCCGCCACCTCGATGGTGCCACGCAGCTTGCCGTTGACCTGCACCGCCAGGGTCAGCGCATCGCGCACCAGCGCGCTGCTGTCGGCCTGCGGGAACGGCTGGTCTTCCAGCAGCGTCTCGCCATGACCCAGCACCTGCCACAGGGCGTGGCTGGCATGCGGGGTGATCGGGTTGAGCAGCAGCACGATCGCCTGCAGCGCTTCCTGGCGCACCGCGCGGCCCTGCTCGCTGCCATCCTCGAACTTGGCCAGCGCGTTCATCAGCTCCATCACCGCAGCGATCGCGGTATTGAAGCTGTGGCGGCGGCCATAGTCGTCACCGACCTTGCCGATGGTTTCATGGGTCTTGCGGCGTAGCGCCTTCTGGTTGGCATCCAGCGCCGCGGCATCCAGTGCCGGGGCGGCACCGTCGGCAGCGTGCTTCTGCACCTGGGCCCAGAGGCGGCGCAGGAAGCGGGCCATGCCGTCCACGCCGGCTTCGTTCCACTCCAGCGACTGTTCCGGCGGTGCGGCGAACATCGAGAACAGGCGCACGGTATCGGCGCCGTACTTGCCGACCATCGCCTGCGGGTCCACGCCGTTGTTCTTCGACTTGGACATCTTCTCGGTACCACCGACCACCACCGGCTGGCCGTCGGCGATCAGGGTGGCGCCGGTGATGCGGCCGCGCTCGTCGCGCTGTACTTCCACGTCGGCCGGGTTGATCCAGTCCTTCGAGCCGTCCGGGTTCGGGCGGTAATAGGTTTCGGCGATCACCATGCCCTGGCACAGCAGGTTGCGCGCCGGTTCGTTGCTGTCCACCATCCGCGCGTCGCGCAGCAGCTTGTGGTAGAAGCGGAAATACATCAGGTGCAGGATCGCGTGCTCGATGCCACCGATGTACTGGTCCACCGGCAGCCAGTAGTTGCCGCGCTTGTCGACCGCATCACGGGCACCCGGCGAGGTGTAGCGGGCGTAGTACCAGCTCGACTCCATGAAGGTGTCGAAGGTGTCGGTCTCGCGCTCGGCCGCGCCGCCGCATTCCGGGCAGGTGGTCTTGCGCCATTCCGGGTCGGTCTTGATCGGCGAACCGGTGCCGGAGAACGCCACGTCCTCCGGCAGCACCACCGGAAGCTGTTCTTCCGGCACTGGCACTGCGCCGCACTTGGCGCAGTAGATCACCGGAATCGGGCAGCCCCAGTAGCGCTGGCGGCTCACGCCCCAGTCGCGCAGGCGGTAGTTGACGCGGCGCTGGCCCTGGGCCTTGCGCTCGAAACGTTCGGCCAGGGCTTCAAAGGCGCCCTGGAAGTCCAGGCCGTCGAATTCGGCCGAGTTGACCAGTTCGAAGGCACGGCTCTTGTCGCTGTACCAGTCCTGCCAGCGGCTACCGTCCCAGTTGCGCTCTTCTTCAGTGCGCGGGTCCTTCAGCGCGATCACCTGCTTGATCGGCAGGCCGTACTTGTTGGCCACTTCATTGTCGCGCTGGTCGTGGCCCGGCACCGCCATCACCGCGCCGGTGCCGTAGCCCATCAGCACGAAATTGGCGACCCACACCGGGACCGGCTCGCCGGTGACCGGATGCAGCGCGCGCAGGCCGGTGTCCATGCCGCGCTTTTCCTGGGTTTCCAGTTCAGCCTCGGACACACCGCCCTGCTTCAGGTCGGCCAGCAGCGCGGCCAGTTCCGGATTGTTCTTCGCCGCATGCAGCGCCAGCGGGTGTTCGGCAGCGATCGACACGAAGGTCACGCCCATCACCGTGTCCGGGCGGGTGGTGAACACGCGCAGCGGGTCCAGCGCGCTGCCATCGACATCGCGCACATCGAACTGGATCTCCAGGCCCTCGGAACGGCCGATCCAGTTGCGCTGCATGGTCTTGACCGATTCCGGCCAGCCGTCCAGCTCGTCCAGGCCATCCAGCAGTTCCTGGGCGTAGTCGGTGATGCGCAGGAACCACTGCGGGATCTCGCGCTTCTCGACCAGGGCGCCCGAGCGCCAGCCGCGGCCGTCGATGACCTGCTCGTTGGCCAGCACGGTCTGGTCGACCGGGTCCCAGTTCACCACCGCGTTGCGGCGGTAGGCCAGGCCCTTGCGCATCAGGCGGGTGAACATGCGCTGCTCGTGGACGTAATAGTCCGGACGGCAGGTGGCGAACTCGCGCGACCAGTCGATGGCATAGCCCAGCGACTTCAGCTGGCTGCGCATGTGGTCGATGTTCTTGTAGGTCCACGCCGCCGGCGCGGTCTTGTTCTTGATCGCAGCGTTTTCCGCCGGCAGGCCGAACGCGTCCCAGCCCATCGGCTGCAGCACGTTGTGGCCGGTCATGCGCTTGTAGCGGCTGATCACGTCGCCGATCGTGTAATTGCGCACGTGGCCCATGTGCAGCGCACCGGACGGGTACGGAAGCATCGACAGGCAGTAGTACTTCGGCTTGTCCGAAGTCTCGTCGACCTCGAAGGCACGGGTGGCGTCCCAGTACTGCTGGGCGGCGGATTCAACCTGCTGCGGGTCGTAGGCGTTGGTTTCAGCGCTGGTCATGGAACACGCGGATGCGGCGGCAAAGCGGTACAGCGTACCGCAGTGCGGCAAATGGCTCCAATCCTGCCTGCCGGACGCCGGCGCCGCGGCGCTCGGGGAGGCGTCTCAGCGCGGGCGCGACAGCGGCAGGGCCGCCGCCAGCCAGACCAGCCAGCAGGCGAACGCGAGCCGTTGTGCCATCGGCGCCGGCAGTGTGCCCTGCAGGGCGAACGCCGCCAGCGCGGCCAGCACGCCGCAGCCCAGGGCCACTGCGCCCGAGGCCCGGCCATGCGCCTGGCGCAGATGGGACACGCCCAGCAGCACGGTGCCGGCGACGAAACCCAGCACCCAGATCATCCAGGCGCTGGCATGCAGCTGGCTGGCGGGCCCATGCAGGTCATCCACGTCCAGTGGCAGCAGCCCCATCGCGGCAAAGGCCAGACCGGCCAGCAGCAGCATCTGGCTGCCGACCCGTGGCGCCCAGCCAGCAGTGGCCGGCAGACTGCGGCGCAGGCGCTCAGCCACCGCCACCGCCAGCACGCCGGGCAGCACGAAACCCAGCAGATTGAAGGCCAGCGCATGCGGTACACCGCGCGCACCCAGCAGCGCCACCGGGTGGCGAGCCTGGGCATAGCCGTCCAGGCCGGCACCGAAGCCGGCCACGGCCAGGACGAATACGACTGCCGCAAGCAGCCCCAACCAACGATCAAGCCGGACCACGGACATTGCGCGCAATCACCCGGAAAGGAATGGACCACGGCATTGTCGCGGCAGCGGCGCGATGCGCCAAGCGCGGCGCATTCCAGAGCACTTCAATATCCGCCTGCTGCGCCTACCGTGATGCTCGAGGCATGGCAGTTCCGCCCTGTCGCAAGCGCGCCTCCCCATCGAAGCCTGTCGCCTCCGGCTAGTGGGTGATCCACTCGCTGCACTGCGCCCCTGCCGGCCCGCCAGCACCACTCGAGGGCGTACTCCGTGATCGCAGGGTTGAGACCGACATCGATCGTCACCATAGAATCGGTCTCCAGATGCCAAGCGATGCCTCCCCCATGACCGAGACGACCTACGTATTCGACGCCACCACTGCGACCTTCGAGGCCGAAGTCCTGCAGAAGTCGCTGCAGACGCCGGTGCTGGTCGACTTCTGGGCCACCTGGTGCGGGCCGTGCAAGACCCTGGGCCCGATGCTGGAAAAGCTGGCTGCCGAGTACAACGGCGCTTTCGAGCTGGCCAAGGTCGATGTCGACAAGGAACAGCAGATCGCGGCGGCCTTCCAGATCCGCTCGGTGCCCACCGTGTTCCTGGTCAAGGGCGGCCAGCTGGTGGACGGCTTCCCCGGCGCCATTCCGGAAGGCCAGCTGCGTGAATTCCTGGCCCAGCACGGCATCGTGCCGGCCGATGTCGGCGATGCCGCCCCTGAAGATGACGCCCCGCTGGACCCGCAGGCGCAGGTCGACGTACTGCGCCCGCAGATCGCCGCCGAGCCGGACAAGGATGAGCTGAAGCTCGACCTGGCCCTGGCCCTGCTGCAGATCGGCGGCGTGGACGAGGCCGGTACCCTGATCGACGGCCTGCCGGCCAATCTGGCCACCGACGACCGCGCCGTGCGCGCCCGTGCCCGCCTGGCCTTCGCCGCTGCGCTGAAGGATGCCCCGGCGGCCGAGGTGCTGGAGGCCCGCATCGCCGCTGATGGCAAGGATCTCAAGGCCCGCCACCTGCGCGGCGTGCAGCTGCTGCTGGGCGGGCATGACGAGGCCGCCCTGGCGCAGTTCCTGGAAATGCTGCGGATCGACCGTGGATTCGAGGAGGGCCTGCCACGCAAAGCCTTGATCGACGCCTTCAATGTGATCTCCGACGAGGACCTGGTGGGCCAGTACCGCCGCAGGATGGCGTCGCTGCTGTTCTGAACGGAAGCCCGCTCCGTTCAGAATCCCTGCACTGAACGCGGGCAATAATGCGCGCGCTGGCGGCCTTGCGGTCGCCACGATCCGTTCGGGGGGATGAGGTCGGGGCCATGGGGTCTTGCAGCTGCACCCCCGCATTGCCGGGATTGCAAACTGTGACCGTCGTCCGCTCTCTGTCGTTCGCCATGCGTTTAACGGGCGCCCTGCTCTGCGCCCTCCTCCTGCCGCCTGCCATCGCCGGCGCCCAGGACTGGAACTACCGGGTCCGGCCCGGCGACACCCTGTGGGACCTGGGTGGGCTGTACCTGAAACCCTCGGTACGCTGGCAGCAGCTGCAGCAGCACAACCGCATCGACAACCCCTACCAGTTGCCGCCGGGCCAGCTGCTGCGCTTCCCGATCAGCTGGCTGCGCACCGAACCGGCGCCGGCCCGGGTGCTGTCGGTGCGCGGCAAGGTCGAGCTGTCCGGTGCCGATGGCACGGCGACCCGTGCGCTCCAGGCCGGCGAGCAGCTGCATATCGGTGACACCGTGGAAACCGAGGGCGATTCCAGCATCACGCTGGAATTTGCCGATGCCTCGCGCCTGCAGCTGCGCGAATACTCGCGCCTGCGCCTGGACCAGCTCAGCCGCTATGGCCACACCGGCATGGTCGACACCCGCCTGCGCCTGCAGCAGGGGCGCGCCAGCAACCGGGTGACGCCGGCGCGCGGCCCGGCCTCGCGCTACATCATCGATGCACCCACCGCGACCAGCAGCGTGCGCGGCACGGTGTTCCGGGTCAGCGCCGGGGATACAGGGCACGTCGGCGCCACCGAGGTCCTGCAGGGCAAGGTGCAGGTCGGCAACCCCCATGGCCAGCGGCTGGTACGGCCGGGGCAGTCCACCCGCAGCAGCAGCGCCGATGCGGCCCCCGCCGCGGTCTCGGCCCTGCTGCCGGCGCCGGCGCTGCGCAATGACGCGCTGCGCCTGGCGCCGCTGCCGACCCTGCTTGCCTGGGAACCGGTCACTGGCGCCGATCACTACCGGGTGGAAGTGGTGCAGGCGGCAACGCCGGAGATCCTGCTGTTCGCCACCTCCACCGTCGACACCCGGTTGGCGATCGGCGACCTGCCGCCCGGCCAGCTGCGCCTCCTGTTGCGCGCGGTCGACGCACAGGGCGTCGAAGGCATGGATGCGAGCGCCGATTTCGAGCTCAGTGACCAGCCACCGCCGCCGCTGACCGTATCGCCGCTGCATGGGCAGACGATCAACAGCGACCGCCCGCGCTTCCGCTGGAGCCAGGCCCCCGGTGCACGCAGCAGCGTGCTGCAGATCGCCGCCGAACCCAGCTTCCGGCAGCCACTGCAGGAGCAGGCTACCCATGCGACCGACCTGCGCCTGGCGCAACCGCTGCCGCCCGGACAGTACTACTGGCGCGTGGCCTCGCGCGATGCCGAAGGCCACCAGGGCCGCTATGGCCAGGCGCTGCCGCTGCAGCTGAGCAACGAGCCGGTGGACCCTGCACTGCAACCGCCCGAGGCCGCGCACGGCGAGCTCACCCTGCGCTGGCAGGCCGGCAGCGAAGGCCAGCGCTACCGGGTGCAGGTGGATCGCCGCGGTGACTTCAAGGCCCCATTGATCGATGAAACCGTGGCCCAGCCGCAGGTGAGCTTCAAGCGCCCGTGGAGCTGCACGCTGCACGTGCGCGTGCAGTACATCGACGATGACGGCCACGCCGGCGAGTTCTCCCCTGCCCAGCAGATCCCGTTGCCATGCCGCCTGTGCTACGGCGCCGGTGGCGGTGCACTGCTGCTCTGGTTGTTGTTGTGAGGCGCTCGCCGCTGCCATGGTCGAAGCGGATCCTGCTGGCCCTGCTGGCCGGCGTGCTGACCATCGTGGCCAGCCAGGGCCAATGGCTGTGGCGGCAGGACGAGGCGGCCTATGACGCACTGGTCGGCAACTGGGACTACCGCCCCGACCCCAGCGTGCTGATCGTGGCCATCGACGAAGGCAGCCTGCAGCGTATCGGCCAGTGGCCCTGGCCGCGCTCGGTGCATGCCCGCCTGCTGGACCGCCTGACCGATGCCGGCGCCGAACGCGTTGCGCTGGACCTGATGCTGTCCGAACCCGACCGTCGCGACAGCCGCCAGGATGATGAGCTGGCGGCCGCGATCCGACGCAACGGCCGGGTGGTGCTGCCGGTGCTGGCGGCACCGGCGGCCGGCGACCGCATGGCCGAGGAAATGCTGCCGATCCCGCAGATCGCCGCCAGTGCCGCCGCGATCGGCCACACCGATGTCGAGGTGGATGGGGACGGCGTCGCCCGCGGCGTCTATCTGCACGCCGGTATCGGACGGCCGCACTGGCCGGCACTGGGCCTGGCACTGGCCGACCTGCCGGCGGGTGCGGTACGCGGCCTGCCCGACCCCGACCCGGCGCTGGGCTCGCCCTATCAATGGCGTCGCGATGATTACGTGCGCGTGCGCTACGCCGGCCCGCCCGAGCGGCTGCCGCAGGTGTCCTATGCGGACGTGCTCGATGGGCACGTGGATGGAGCGATGCTGCATGGCCGCCGCATCGTGGTCGGCATGACGGCCAGCGGCATCGCGCCTCGCCTGCTGACCCCGACCACCCGCGAGTTCTGGATGAGCGGCAGCGAGTACCAGGCCAACATCACCTCGATGCTGCTGCAGCACAAGCAGATCGACGTGCTGCCGCACGCCTGGCAGCACGCCATCAGTGGCGTGCTGGTGGCGCTGTGCGTGATCCTGCTCGGCCTGCGCCTGCCGTGGCTGGTCGCGCTGTGTTCGCTGCCGATGCCGCCGCTGCTGAGCTGGCTGCTGCTGCGCACCGGTGACCTGTGGTGGGCACCGGCCAGCGCGATGCTGGGCGTGGTGCTGGCACTGCTGGTCTGGGCGGTGTGGCGGATCTCGGCCTGGCACCGCCTGGCCAACCGCGATGCCCTCACCGGCCTGGGCAACCGCCTGCGCTTCGAGCAGTCACTGCAGCAGGAATGCGACGCCGCGCGGCGCAGTGGCAAGCCATTGAGCCTGGCGCTGATCGACGTCGACCACTTCAAACGCCACAACGACCGCCATGGCCACCAGGTCGGTGACCGCGTGCTGCGTGATGTCGCCCGCCTGATCGGCGCGCATGCGCGCCGCCCGCGCGACATGGCGGCGCGCTACGGTGGCGACGAATTCGCACTGGTGCTGCCGGATACGCCGGCCGAGGGCGCGCGCCGGGTGATCGAGGACCTGATTGCCTGCGTGCGTGCACTGCCGGCGCCGGGCGACGGCAGCGATGACGGCGTCACGCTCACCATCGGGGTATTCACCCGCGTGCCCGACGGTGACCTGCAACCGCACCATTTCGTGGAAGGCGCCGACACCGCCCTTTACCAGGCCAAGGCCAACGGCCGCGACGGGTTCATGATCGACGGCGGGACGTGACTCCCGGGGTGCAACATACGCATGCGAATGGTTAGACTGGGCACCTCGCCTCGCGCCCCGGACCCGCATGAACGCCCGCCTGTTCCGCTTCGGCATCAACCTCTGGCCGCCGTTCCTGTTCACCGGCATCCACGTCACCCGGATCACGCCCGATTACCGGCAGATCGACGTGGCACTGCGACTGCGGCCGTGGAACCGCAATTACGTGGGCACGCATTTCGGCGGCAGCCTGTTCGCGATGACCGATCCATTCTGGATGCTGGGCCTGCTGCACATCCTCGGCCGTGACTATTACGTGTGGGACCGGGCCGGTACGATCGATTTCCTCAAGCCTGGCCGGGGCACGGTGCGTACTTCGTTCCGCATCGATGATGCACTGCTGGCTGAACTGCGTGCCGAAGCGGCCGGCGGCGAAAAGGTGCTGCGCTGGTTCAGCAACGATGTCGTCGACGAAAGCGGCGAAGTGGTCGCCCAGGTACGCAAGCAGGTGTACCTGCGGTTGAAGCCGCACGCACGCTGATCCAGCACGCGCGCGCTATCCTCGGCCTCCCTGCCATGGAGGCTCCGATGCGCCCGTATGCGCTTGCCACACTGCTGACCCTGCTGTCCTTCACCACCCACGCCCTCGACCTGCCACCGGTGCAGTATCCGACGCTGCCGGCCCAGGCGGCCAATGCCGCCGGTTTCGTCCCCCAGGGCTGGGCACTTGAATCGAGCGTCGAAGGCGATCTCGACCAGGATGGCCGCGCGGACCTGGTGCTGGTGCTGCGTCAGCAGGCGCCACGCAACGTCATCGAGCACGATGGCTTGGGTCCCTCGCCGTACGACAGCAACCCGCGCATTCTCGCCGTGGCGTGGTCGCGCCCGTCCGGCTATGTGCTGGCGGTGCAGGACCACCAGCTGATACCGCGCCCGGACAATCCGGTGATGAGCGACCCGCTCGAAGACGGCGGCGTCAGCATCCAGCGGGGCACCCTGAAGGTCGCACTGTTTTCATTCGCCAGCGCGGGCAGCTGGTCAATGGGCACGACCGCCTTTACCTTCCGTTGGCAGGACGATGCCTTTGCGCTGATCGGCTACGACCAGAATTCGGTGATGCGCAATTCCGGGCAGACCGAGTCGGTGAGCGTGAACTTCTCCACCGGCAGGGTAAAGCGGAGCGAAGGCAGCATCGAGGACGACAAGGACAGCGTGCACTGGGAGGCCCTGCACAGCCGCCGCCGCTGGACGCTGCAGACCATTGGTGATGGCTGGGCATTCGATCCGCTGGCGGGCAGCGACTGAGACGCTGCTCAGTCGCGCGCAGCAGCGGCCGGGGCGTTCTCCATCACCAGCGGCACCGACAGCCATGGGCTCTCGTCGGTGCTGCGCGACGGTGAACGCCGCGGCACCTGCAGACGGCGGCCATCGGCCGACAGCTGCGGTGCCCGCACCGGCGAGCGGAACTGCGCAGGCAGGCGCTGCAGCGCATCCACCGGATCCTGCGCCTGCTGCCGCAGCCAGCGCTGCGCGCCGATCAGCCGCACCATCGCGGCGGCATCCTGGGTCCGTGACGAATAGGCCGGATAGACCGGGCGGGCAATATCGGTCAGCACGCACCCCAGGATGTTCGACAGGCAGCCAAAGTCATGCTGCGGCGGTGCCGGCACCGGCAGCGGGCGATCCGCTTCCAGCGCCGCCATCGCCGCCGCGCCGCAGGCCCAGCCCAGATTGCCCGCCGCGCGCGCCAGGGTACTGCTGCGATCCAGTACCAGCACCCCGCCCAATTCCTGCGCCGAGGTTTCGATCGCAGCCCGGCTCATCGCGTACTCACCCTGCATCGCACGGCACAGGCTCTGTTCGGCGGCCAGCATCGGCTGCATTGCCTGATCGCATTCCGCTGGCAACGGATGGTCGGCCGGCAGTTCGACCAGCATGTCGGCCAGCAGTTGGGCATTGGCCTGCACCAGGCTGGCACCGATGATGCTCTCCACCAGGTAACTGCCGCCCGTCACCAGCCGCCGGCCCAGCTGAAGACCCCTGCAACTGCCACGCAGCGCACCGTCGATATCGCCCTGCACATAGGCCAGCGCGCGTGCGCTGGTGGCATCGATCATCAGGCCATAGGTCGGCATCGGCACCAGGATGCCGTCGCCCTTGGGCCGGAATGGCGACACGAAGTGGTCCGCATCGGCCAGCTGGTCCAGGCGCGCATGCAGCTGCTGGTGGCCAGCGTGGGCATCGACGAAGCGCTGCGGGTCGGCGCGCACCTGGCCCAGGCAGTCACTGGCGGTCGGCCCGCAGCTGGCCGCCGGTCGTGATCGCAGCGCGTCATGGTCCTCCGCCAGCTGCGGTCCGGCGCCGCCATTGCCGCGCGGATCGGCCTCCCAACGCTGCACGTCGCGGGCCAGGGCCTGTTCGCGCTGGCGCGCGTCCAGATCGTCGAACGCGAGCGTCCACAGCAGCGCAAAACCGTTGTGGCCGTGGACAGGCAGGCGGGCCTGCAGGCGCTGCTGGGCCTGTAGCCGCGATTCCGGCACCGGCCACATGCGCGAGGCGCACCACACCACGATGGCCAGCACCAGAAGGCCTGCCAGGGTCCAACCCAGTCCGCGCAGAATCTTCAACACAGCTTCCCTTCCATGTGCCGTTGCCGCAGTCGATTGCCCAGCGTAATCGACCGGCCGTGACCGCTACAATGCGCACATGTCGCTCGAAGCCCCCGCCCTGGTCCCCCGCCCCTCCCTGCAGCGCCTGTTCCTGACCGGCCTGCTGACCCTGCTGCCGATCTGGCTGACCTGGGTCGTGGTCAAGTTCGTGTTCGTGCTGCTGTCGGGCATTTCCAGCCCGTTGGTGGTGCCACTTTCCGAGCAGATCGCGACAAGCTTTCCGCACTACCTCGGCTGGGTCCGGGCCGAGTGGATCCAGAACACCATCGCCCTGCTGGCCACCCTGCTGGTGATCCTGGCGGTGGGCGTGGCCAGCCGCCGCGTGCTGGGCCAGCGCCTGCTGCGCTGGGTCGGCGCGGTCATCAAGCGCATTCCGCTGGCCAGCATCATCTACGACAGCGCCAAGAAGCTGCTGGACATGCTGCAGACCGAACCGGGCAGCACCCAGCGCGTGGTGCTGATCGACTTCCCGCACCGCGACATGAAGTCGGTCGGGCTGGTCACCCGCGTGATCAAGGAACACGGCACCGACCGTGAACTGGCCGCGGTGTACGTGCCCACCACGCCGAACCCGACTTCGGGTTACCTGGAAATCGTGCCGGTGGAACTGCTGACCCCGACCGACTGGACCGTCGACCAGGCCATGAGCTTCATCATTTCCGGCGGCGCCGTCGCGCCGTCCAGCGTTCCGTTCACGCGCGCCGGCGATCGCAGCGAATGACCGCGGCGCCGATCGAGCGCCCGTTGCAGGACCGCGCGGTCCTGCTGTTCATCGTGCTGGCTGCGTTCTTCTGCGGCAATGCGGTGCTGGCCGAACTGATCGGGGTGAAGATCTTCGCGCTGGAAGACACCCTCGGCATCGATCCGCTGAACTGGAACCTGTTCGGCCAGACTGGTTCGCTCAGCTTCACCGCCGGCACCCTGCTATGGCCGGTGGTGTTCATCATGACCGACACCATCAACGAGTTCTTCGGCAAGCGCGGCGTGCGCTTCATCTCGTGGCTGGCCGTGGTCCTGATCGCCTATGGCTTCCTGTTCGCCTTCGCGGCGATCTCGCTGGCGCCGGCCAGCTGGTGGGTCACCTCCATGGACGGGCACGGCGTGCCGGACTACCAGGCCGCATTCGCAGCGGTGTTCGGCCAGGGCATGTGGACCATCGCCGGTTCACTGGTGGCCTTCCTGCTCGGCCAGCTGATCGACGTGGCGGTGTTCCATCGCATCCGCCAGGCCACCGGCGAGCGCCACGTGTGGCTGCGTGCGACCGGGTCCACCGCGATCTCGCAGGTGGTGGACAGCTTCGTGGTGATCTGGATCGCCTTCGTGCTCGGCCCGCAGCACTGGCCGACCTCGCTGTTCCTGGCCGTCAGCAGCGTCAACTACATCTACAAGATGGGCTTTGCAATTGCCCTGATTCCGGTGCTGTACCTGATGCGGCGTGCGATCACCCGCTATCTGGGCGCAGACAGGGCCGCTGCGCTGCGCGCGGCGGCGGCGGCTGACTGAAGCCCCAGCGGCGGCAAGCTGACTGCGCCTTCACGCTGGCCGTACGCGGCCGGATCGTGCAAGCTCGACGGTCTGTGTTCCACGGAAGCTCCTGATGCCGCATCCCACCCGCGCCCTGGCCGCCGCCATCGCCGCGTTGTTCCTGTTCAGTGCCGTGCCGTCGGCCGAAGCAGCGAAAAAGAAGGCCAGCCGCCCTGCCGCCGCGCAGACCCGCCAGGCTGCCAAGCCCAAGGCCAGGCCCGCCCGCGCCACCGCACCGGCGCGTGGCAGCTCGGCACGCCGCGCCGCGCCGCGTCCGGTGGCGCCGGCCCGTGCCGTACCCAAGCAGGTACAGCTGGAGCGCCTGTACGACGAGTACTGGGATGCCTCGATGCGGTTGAACCCGCTGCAGGCCACCTTCCAGGGCGAATCCCGCTACAACGACCAGCTGCCCAACATCCTGTCCGCCGCCTGGCGCCAGCAGTCGCACGACTTCACCACGCAATGGCTGGGCAAGGTCGAGAAGCTCGGCAGTGATGGCCTGCAGGGCCAGGACCTGCTCAGCTACGAGATCTTCGTGCGCGACGCACGCGCCTCGCTGGCCGCCGAGCGCTACCCGAGCTGGATGATGCCGATCAGCCAGTACTACAACATCGGCAGCATCATGGCGATCCTCGGTGCCGGTGCCGGCGCGCAGCCATTCAACACCGTGCAGGACTACGACACCTGGTCGCGCCGTTCGCTGGGCATTCCCGAACTGTTCGACCAGGCCATCGACAACATGCGCCAAGGCATGAAGGCCGGCGTGGTACAGCCGCGCGACCTGATGGAAAAAGTGCTGCCGCAACTGGATGCGGTGATCAAGCCGACCGCCGAAGAGAGCATCTTCTGGTCGCCGATCCGCACCATGCCCAACACCATCCCGGCCGAGGACAAGGCGCGCATCAGCGCCGAGTACAAGCGCATGATCGAACTGCGCATCATGCCGGCCTATCGCGCCCTGCGCGGCTTCATCGCCACCGAATACCTGCCGGCCACGCGCGCCAGCAGCGGCCTGGGCGCACTGCCCGATGGCCAGGCCTGGTACGCCAGCCTGATCGTGCAGACCACCGCCAGCGACCAGACCGCCGCGCAGCTGCACGCGCTGGGCGAACAACGCGTGCAGGAACTGCAGGCGCAGATCGCCACGGTGATGAAGGATGCCAAGCTGCGCGGCACCCCCACCAAGCTGCTGCGCAGCATGCGCAACGACCGCCAGTTCCAGTACGGCGATGCCAATGCGCTGATCAACCGTTACCGCCAGGTGCAGCAGCAGGTCAACGCACGCCTGCCGCAGGTGCTGGATACCTTGCCCAAGGCGCCGCTGGACGTACGCGCGGTGGAACCGGAGCGTGCGCTCACCGCCGCTGCCGCTGCCTACCAGCCGGCACTGCCCGGGCAATCCGCGGTGCTGTACGTGAACACCCGCGACCTGCCCGGCCGCAAGCGCTGGAACGTGCCGGTGCAGTACCTGCATGAAGCGATCCCCGGCCACCACGTGCAGCTGGGCCTGCAGCAGGAGCTGGCCAAGCTGCCGCGCTTCCGCCGCCTCGGTGGCGATCTCGCCTTCGTCGAAGGCTGGGGCCTGTACGCCGAAACGCTGGGCGAGGACCTGGGCATCTACACCGATCCCTACGACCGCATCGGCTACCTGTACTCGCGCCTGCTGCGCGCCGCCCGCGTGGTGGCCGATACCGGCGTGAATGCCCAGGGCTGGAGCAAGCAGCAGGCTGTCACCTACCTGCAGAAGACCGTGGACATGAGCAGCGACGATGCCAACGCCGAAGTCGAGCGGGTCATGGCCCAGCCTGGCCAGGCACTGTCGAACGTGGCCGGCCTGACCACCATTGTCGCCCTGCGCGACAAGGCCAGGGCGCGCCAGGGCGCCGCCTTCGACCTGCGCCGCTTCCACGCCGAACTGCTGAAGGACGGCTCGATGCCGCTGGACGTGCTGGACCGCAAGATGGAACGCTGGATGGCCCAGCCGGCCAGCGCCACGCCCGCCCCGTCACCCTGAGCCTTCCGGAGCCGCCATGCGTCCTGCCGTCGCCCTGTTCGCCGCCGTGCTGGGCCTGCTGCCGCTGGCCACCGTCGCCGCACCGGTGCTGGCCCCACCGGATGCGGGCATCGACGGCCTGATGCAGGCCTACGACGGCCAGGTGCCCGGCGCCGCCGTACTGGTGCTGCATGACGGCAAACCGGTATTCCGGCGCGGCTATGGCCTGGCGGTGGTGGAGGACGGCACGGCGGTCACCGCGGCCAGCAACTTCCGGCTGGCCTCGGTCAGCAAGCAGTTCACCGCTGCGGCGGTGCTGCTGCTGGTGGAAGATGGCCGGCTCGGGCTGGACCAACCTGCCCGGCAATGGCTGCCCGAACTGCCCCCGGCTGCGGCCGCCATCACCATCCGCCAGCTGCTCTCGCATACCGGTGGCCTGCCCGACTACGAAGACCTGATGGACCCGGCTGATGCTCGGCAGGTGCATGACGCCGATGTGCTGACCCTGCTGTCGCGCCAGGACCGGCTGAACTTCGCGCCCGGCACGCAGTACCACTACAGCAACAGCGGCTATGCGCTGCTGGCACTGATCGTCGGCCGCGCCTCCGGCCAGGATTTCGCAGCCTTCCTGCAACAGCGCATCTTCCGCCCGCTGGGCATGGCCCACACCGTGGCCCATCAGGACGGCATCGATACCATCGCCGCACGCGCCTATGGCTACAGCTGGATCGATGGCCGTTGGCGGCGCACCGACCAGAGCACCACCAGCGCCGTGCTCGGCGATGGCGGCATCTATTCCTCGCTGGACGACCTGGCCCGCTGGGATGCGGCGCTGTACGACGACCGCCTGCTGTCGAAGGCCTCGCGCCGCGCGATGTTCAGCCCCGCCACATCGACGCCCGAACCGGATGTACCGCACTACGGGTTCGGCTGGCGGCTGAATGGCCCCGTGCAATGGCACAGCGGCGAGAGCATCGGCTTCCGCAACGTGATCGTGCGCCACCCGGAAAAACACCTGACCGTGATCGTTCTGACCAACCGCAACGACCCCGAACCCTATCCGCTGGCGCTGAAGATCGCCCAGCGCTGGCTGGACACCCTGCAATGACCGCCGATTCCGGTGCCCTGCTGGGCATCCACCACGCCGCACTGATCTGCAGCGACTACGCACGTTCAAAAGACTTCTACGTGCGCATCCTCGGCCTGCGCGTGCTGGCCGAGAACCACCGCGCCGCGCGCGATTCCTGGAAGCTGGACCTGGCCCTGCCCGACGGCGGCCAGCTGGAACTGTTCTCCTTCCCCTCGCCGCCGCCCCGTCCCAGCCGCCCGGAAGCCCAGGGCCTGCGCCACCTCGCGTTCCGCGTGGCCACGCTGGAACCCTTCATCCAGCGCCTGTCAGCGCACGGCGTAGTGTGCGAACCGATCCGCGTGGACGAGTACACCGGCCGCCGCTTCACCTTCTTCGCCGACCCCGACGACCTGCCGCTGGAGTTGTACGAAGTCGGTTGACGTCCCCGGGGGTCAGATCCCTTTTCCGTCGGAAAAGGGATCTGACCCTATCGCCGCCACCGGAAACGTCATCCACGCATGGCATGGATCTGTGTCGACCAAGGTCGACACCCACCAACCGCACCAGCACCGGCAGATCGCCGGAAACTGTCGAAGGCGGGGCATTGTGGGTTTGCGGGGTGTGAGCCGCATGGATGCGGCGACCAAGCCCCCAGGGACGGGTTTACGGCGGCCCCGCAAACCCACAGTGCCCCGCCATCCCTCAGCAAGTCCGCTTTTGCTGTTGCTCCGGCTGTTGCGGCTGCCTCTGCAGGTGCAGGGCGCAGCCCTGCAAAGCCCCCCTTCCCCATACCCCGCCGAATGGGTATACAGTCGACCCATGCCGGCACCGTGCCGGAATGAACCCTGGGAGGGGACCATGCGCAACACCTTCAAGACCCTGCTGCTGGCACTGCCGCTGTGCCTGGCCGCCCTGTCGGCCCAGGCCGCCGACGGCGCCGCCGGCCGCTGGAAGACCATCGACGACAAGACCGGCAAGGTGAAGTCGATCGTCGAGATCACCCAGGCCGCCAACGGCACCCTGACCGGCAAGGTGGTCGACATCCTGCACTCGGACAAGGGCCCGAACCCGGTCTGCGATGGATGTGAAGGCGCGAACAGGAACAAGCCGGTGAAGGGCATGACCATCCTCTGGAACCTGAAGGCCGATGGCGCCAACAAGTGGTCCGGCGGCACCATCCTCGACCCGGCCAACGGCAAGACCTACAAGTCGAAGATGGAGCTGCAGCCGGGTGGCACCAGGCTGGACGTGTCCGGCTGCATCGCCTTCATCTGCCGCGCGCAGACCTGGCAGCGCGAATAAGCGCCCCGGCCCCCGCTTCATCCCCGTGACCCGGCCCCGGCCGGGTCACGTCGTTGCGGGCATGCGATACTCTGCGGTTCCCCTCGGCTTCACCCCGCGACCATGACCCGTACCGCGCTCGTCACCACCGCCCTGCCCTACGCCAACGGCCCGCTGCACCTGGGCCACCTGGTCGGCTACATCCAGGCCGACATCTGGGTGCGTGCGCGGCGAATGAGCGGCGGCAAGGCCTGGTTCGTCTGCGCCGACGACACCCACGGCACGCCGATCATGCTGGCCGCGGAAAAAGCCGGGGTCACCCCGGAAACCTTCATCGCCAACATCCAGGCCAGCCACGAACGTGACTTCGCCGCCTTCGGCGTGGCCTTCGACCACTACGACTCGACCAACTCGGCGGCCAACAAGGCACTGACCGAGCAGTTCTACCTGAAGCTGGAAGCGGCCGGCCACATCAGCCGCCGTTCGGTCGCCCAGTTCTACGACCCGGCCAAGGGCATGTTCCTGCCCGACCGCTACGTCAAGGGCATCTGCCCGAACTGCGGCAGCCCCGACCAGTACGGCGACAACTGCGAAGTCTGCGGCGCGACCTATGCACCGACCGACCTGAAGGAGCCGCGTTCGGTCATCTCCGGCGCCACGCCGGAAATGCGCGATTCGGAGCACTTCTTCTTCGAGGTGGGCCACTTCGATGCATTCCTGCGCGAATGGCTGGCCGGCGATGTCGCCCTGCCGGGCGTGAAGGCCAAGCTGGGTGAGTGGCTCAACGCCGAAGGTGGCCTGCGCGCGTGGGACATCTCGCGCGATGCGCCGTACTTCGGTTTCCAGATTCCCGGCCAGCCGGGCAAGTACTTCTATGTCTGGCTG
This sequence comes from Stenotrophomonas sp. CASM110, assembly GCF_049384345.1. NCBI lineage: Bacteria > Pseudomonadati > Pseudomonadota > Gammaproteobacteria > Lysobacterales > Lysobacteraceae > Stenotrophomonas > Stenotrophomonas sp. CASM110. The sequence continues at coordinate 55,457 of NZ_JBMRGI010000019.1, read as the reverse complement.
GATGCGCCGATCGGCTACCTGTCCAGCTTCCAGACCCTGTGCGGCAAGCTCGGCGAAGACTTCGAAGCGCACCTGCGCGCCGGCACCGCCACCGAACTGCACCACTTCATCGGCAAGGACATCGTCAACTTCCACGGCCTGTTCTGGCCGGCGGTGCTGCACGGTACCGGCCACCGCGCGCCGACCCGCCTGCACGTCAACGGCTACCTGACCGTGGACGGTGCCAAGATGAGCAAGTCGCGCGGCACCTTCGTAATGGCGCGTACCTTCCTCGATGCCGGCCTGGAGCCGGAAGCGCTGCGCTACTACTACGCCGCCAAGTCCGGCGGTGGCGTCGACGATCTTGACCTGAACCTGGGTGATTTCATCGCCCGCGTCAACGCCGACCTGGTCGGCAAGTTCGTCAACCTGGCCAGCCGCTGCGCCGGCTTCATCAGCAAGCGCTTCGACGGCCAGCTGGCCGCGCAGCTGCCCGACGCGGCGCAGTACCAGCGCTTCGTCGACGGCCTGGCGCCGATCCGTGAAGCCTACGAGCGCAACGACCCGGCTGCGGCGATCCGCCTGACCATGACCCTGGCCGACGAAGCCAACCGCTACATCGACGACGTCAAGCCGTGGGTCATCGCCAAGCAGGAAGGCGCCGACGTGCAGCTGCAGGCCGTGTGCAGCCAGGGCCTGAACCTGTTCCGCGTGCTGGTCACCGCACTGAAGCCGGTGCTGCCGGCCACCGCCGCGCAGGCCGAGGCCTTCCTGGCCGCGCCGGTCAATGACTGGACCGAACTGGCACAGCCGCTGCTGGGCCACCGCATCACCGACTACACCCCGCTGTTCACCCGTATCGACCCGAAGAAGATTGACGCCATGATCGACGCCTCCAAGGACACCCTGCAGCCGGCCGCCACTGCCGCCCCCGCCGCCAGGACCGACGCCGCCAAGCCGGCCACACCGGCCCCGGCCAAGGACGGCGTGAAGAGCGCCGATGCTCCGGCCTATATCGGCATCGACGATTTCGCCAAGCTCGACCTGCGCATCGGCAAGGTGCTGGTGTGCGAGTTCGTGGAAGGTTCGGACAAGCTGCTGCGCTTCGAACTGGATGCCGGCGAACTGGGCAAGCGCCAGATCTTCTCCGGCATCCGTGGCAGCTACGGCGAGCCGGAAGCCCTGGTCGGTCGCAGCGTGGTGTTCATCGCCAACCTGGCCCCGCGCAAGATGCGCTTCGGCCTGAGCGAAGGCATGATCCTGTCGGCCGGTTTCGACGGCGGCGCGCTGGCGCTGCTGGACGCCGACAGCGGCGCGCAGCCGGGCATGCCGGTCCGCTGATGCCTGCAGCGGGCGCGGCCATCGCCGCGCCTGCTGGCAGCATCGGCCAGCGGAGGCAACGCGATGGGAAGCAATGGAATGGAACTGGCGCTGTTCGACTTCGACCACACCGTGACCACCTGCGATACCTATGGCCGTTTCCTGCGCCGCGTGGCCACCGCCGAACAGCTGGCGCAGGCGTGGTGGAAGGTCGGACCGTGGCTGGCCGCATACAAGCTGAAACTGATCTCGGCCGAACGCATCCGTGCACGCGTCACCCGCCTGACCTTCAGCAACCGCCACAGCGATGACATCGCCACGCTGGCCGCAGGCTTCTCGCGTGAGTTCCTGCCCGAGGTGGTGCGCCCGGAAATGCTGGAGCAGATCCGCTGGCACAGGGAACAGCAGCATACCGTGGTGATTGTGTCCGGCTCGCTGGACCTGTACCTGCGGCCATGGTGCGAGCAGCTGGGCCTTCAGCTGATCTGCAACCGGCTGGAAAGCCAGGACGGCCGCCTGACCGGTCGCTATGCCGGTGGCGACTGCGGCCCGCGCAAGGTCGAGCACATCCGTCGCCAGTTCGATCTGTCCCGCTACGTGCGTATCCATGCCTACGGTGACAGTTCCGAAGACAAGCCGATGCTGGCGCTGGCCCACGAGCGCTGGTTCCGTGGCAAACCCCTGAAGTAACCCCGACGCGCAGCCTTCGCCACGCATGAGCATGAGCCTGATCCCGCCCCTGACCGAACGCCTCGACCGCCTGCTGCCGCAGACCCAATGCGGGCAGTGCGGCTACGACGGCTGCCGCCCGTATGCGCAGGCGATGGCGCGCGGCGAGGTGGGCGTGGACCGCTGCCCGCCGGGCGGCGATGCCGGCGCGCGCGCGCTGGCGCAGGTACTGGGCGTGCCTGTCATTCCGTTTGATCGTTCGCGTGGCGAACACAAGGTGCCGCAGGTGGCGCTGATCGTGGAAGCCGACTGCATCGGCTGCACCAAGTGCATCCAGGCCTGCCCGGTGGACGCCATCGTCGGCGGCGCCAAGTACATGCACACGGTCATTGCCGATCTGTGCACCGGTTGCGAACTGTGCATTCCGCCGTGCCCGGTGGACTGCATCGAGTTGCTGCCCCTGTAACAGGGCGGATCCCTTTCCGCGGGAAAGGGATCCGGCCCCATCCCGCAGTTACGGCACGGCCGCCGTCACCACGATCTCGACCTTCCACTCGGCGTGGGCCAGCTTGGCTTCGAAGGTTGCGCGGGCCGGGGTCGCGCCCTCGACCACCCACTCGTCCCACGCCTTGTTCATGCCGTCGAAGTCGGCGATATCGGCCAGGAACACTTCCGCGCGCAGCACGTGCTGGCGATCACTGGCGACCAGTGCCAGCAGCTTGTCGATCTCCGCCAGCACCTGCCGGGTCTGTCCGGTGATGTCCTGGCTGGTGTCTTCCGGAATCTGGCCGGAGAGGTAGGCGACCTTGTTGTACACGGTCATTTCGGACATGCGCGGTCCGACGTCGTAACGCTCCATCATGGGCGTGGCTCCTGCGGGTGATCAGGCCTGCATTGTCCTCCAATCCGGTCGACGGTGGGTGCACGGGCACCTTCCGCGACACGTCACTACCGGGCTCCGACGGTCCCACTGGTCAAATGACGATGACAGGCGCACGATGCGCCACGCCCGCGTTGACACCGCCCTCGCCCCTCCTGCCGCACCCTTGCGCCGATGACCGTCCCCATCGATTCCACCACTGCCCCTTCCACGCCAGCCTGGAAGCGGGTTGCCACCATCGTCATCCCGCTGCTGATCCTCGCCCTGGCCCTGCACGGCCTGGCCAATGAGTTCGACGAGCACGGCTACCGGGCCATCCGCCAGGCGTTCCGCCAGCTCAGTGGCATGCAGATCGCGCTCACCGTGGTACTCGGCCTGGCCAGTTACGCCTGCCTGATCGGCTTCGATGCCATCGGCCTGCGTCGCAGCGGCATCCGCGTGCACCCTGCGCGAGTCGGCATCACTGCGTTCCTTGCGCACACGCTGGGCCAGACCGTGGGCTTTGCCGCGTTGACCGGCGGCGCGGTGCGCCTGCGTGGCTACCGCAGCGCCGGCCTGGACCTGGCGCAGATCGGCCAGGTGGTGCTGATGAGCACGCTCGGCTTCGTGTTCGGGGCGTGGCTGCTGATCAGCGTGGCACTGTGCATGGAACCTGCAGCGGCAGCGTTGGCATTGCCATTGAATCCCGATGCCGTGCGCATCGTCGGCATCGTCGCCCTGCTCGCATATCTCTGCACCGTACTGCTGGTCGGCCGCGATGGACGGCAGTTCAGCGTGTTCGGCCATGCGTTGTGGCTGCCCGACCGCCGCACCATGATCGGCGTCACCGTGCTGAGCGTGATCGAACTGGTGCTGGCCAGTGCCGCGTTCTACGTGCTGCTGCCGGACTCCACGCCGACCGGACTGCCCGGCTTCGTCGGCCTGTACCTGGTGGCCGTGCTGGCCGGCCTGGTCTCGACCGTGCCCGCCGGCCTTGGCGTGTTCGAGTGGAGCCTGCTGAAGCTGTTGCCGCAGGTGGCACCGGCGGCGGTGCTGGCAGCGGCGCTGATCTACCGCGTCACCTACTACGTGCTGCCGCTGGTGCTGGCCACCCTGCTCGCGCTCGCGCCCGCCCTGCGCCAACCGCTGCAGGCCAGCGCCGGGGCAACCCGTGCGGGCTGGAACGCGCTGCGCCCGTGGCTGCCGCAGATCATCGCGCTGGCGGTGTTCAGCATCGGCGCCGCACTGGTCATCGACGGCACGCTGCCGACGCCACGCCGTCACCTGGTCAATGCCTCGCTGCCGATCCTGGAGACCTCGCACCTGATCGGCAGCCTCAGCGGCGTCGCACTGCTGCTGATCGGCCAGGGCCTGGCCCGGCGCAGCCACGCCGCGTGGGTGCTGGCGATGGCGGTGTGCGTGATCACCCCGCTGCCGCTGTGGCTGCGGGGTGGCCAACTGTTGATCGCCGTCTCGGCAGTGCTGGTGGCGATGGCACTGTGGGCCGCACGTCGCGAGTTCTACCGCCAGGGCGCGCTGCTGGACGAAGCCTGGTCATGGCCGTGGCTGCGCAACCTCGGCCTGGTGCTGGTCGCGGTCACCTGGCTGCTGTTCTTCACCTACAGCCATGTCGAGTACCAGAACGAGCTGTGGTGGCAGTTTGCGATATCGGGCAACGCACCACGCGCGCTGCGCGCGTTGCTGGTCGTGGCGATCGCGCTGGTGATGTTCGGCCTGGCGCGGCTGCTGCACAGCACGCGCAGCCCGCTGCCAGCCGCCGACGAGGCCACGCTGCAATCACTGGCGCCGGTACTGGCCGGTGCCACCGATACCCAGGCCTGCCTGGTACTGACCGCCGACAAGGCGGTGCTGCGCGACGAGGCGAAACAGGGCTTCGTGATGATGCAACGCTACGGCGGTTCGCTGATCGCGATGGGCGATCCCGTCGGCCCGCCGGAGGTCGCCCGCGCATTGATCTGGCGCTTCCGCGAGGAAGCCGACCGGCTCGGCCTGCGCCCGGTGTTCTACCAGGTCGGCGAGTCCTACTGGCAGACCTACCTCGACCTGGGCCTGGGCCTGGTCAAGCTGGGCGAAGAAGCGATGGTGCCGCTGCACGATTTCGGCCTGGAAGGCCGCGAACGTGCGGACCTGCGCCAGGCCTGGAACCGCGGCAAGCGCGGCGGCCTGTCCTTCCGTGTGGCACCGGTGGAGGAAATTCCCAGCCTGCTGCCACGCCTGCACGCGATCTCCAACGCGTGGCTGGAAGACAAGGCCGGCGACGAAAAGGGCTTTTCGCTGGGCAGCTACGACCCGGATTACCTGGTGCGGTTCCCGGTGGCACTGGTCGAGGCCGAAGGCCAGATCGTGGCGTTCGCCAACCTGTGGCAGGCGCCGGCCGGTGCCGAGCTGTCGGTGGACCTGATGCGCCACGTCAACGAGGCGCCGAAGGGGACGATGGACTTCCTCTTCATCGAACTGTTCCTGTGGGGCCGCGCGCAGGGCTATGCACGCTTCTCGCTGGGCATGGCGCCACTGTCCGGGCTGGCACAGCATCGCCTGGCCGGCCGCTGGAACCGCCTGGCCGGCCTGCTGGCGCGGCATGGCGAACGCTTCTACGGCTTCAGTGGCCTGCGCCGCTTCAAGTCGAAGTTCGACCCGCAGTGGCGGCCACGCTATCTCGCTGCGCCGGGCGGCATGCACCTGCCGGCCGCACTGCTGGATGCCACGCGCCTGATCTCGCTGGACCCGCGGCGCAACTGAAGCCCCGCACCACCAGGCATACCCGGCGCCACCTGTCGCCCGGTAGGTGTCGACCTTGGTCGACACGCTCATCCCCAAGGCGCCCTCAGCCCCAGCGCCGACCAAGGTCGGCGTCTACCAAGCGCTACATACCGCCCTTGAGGATCACCTCGGCCAGCCGATCATAGTCACCACCGAAATGGTGGTCACCCGGCAGCTTCACCTTCTTCACACCGTCATTGGCCGGCAGGTCCGGGCACAGTGCGTCCTCATCCTTGTCGCCGTACACGCACAGCGTTTTCTCCGCCGGCAGTCTGGCCACTTCCGGCGCGATCGGCAGTCCGTCGCCGCCGCCGCCCAGCCAGTTGCTGACGTGGAACTCGAAGTCGGCCTTCTTGCCTACCGACAGCAGCACGATGCGGTCCAGCGCTGCACGGGTATCGGCATCGAGCTGGTTGATGGTCGCCGGCAGCACGTCGGCCCCCTGCGAGAAACCGATCAGCATCACCTTGTCGCGGTGCCACTGCTGGCGGTAGTGATCGATGATCTTCTGCAGGTCAGCAGCGAAACCCTTCGGCGTGCGCTCGCTCCAGAAGTAGCGCAGCGAGTCGATGCCGACCACGGCCACGCCGTGCTCGTTGAGCGACGACGCCACATCCTTGTCCAGGCCGGCCCAGCCACCATCACCGGAGACGAACACGGCCAGCGTGTCGCCGTTGCCGGTCGACGGTACTTCCACCACCGGCAGGCCCTTCAGCGCGGCCGGCGGCGGTGCCAGGCTGACGCCTGCCTGCGCACCCATCACCCGCGCTGCAGCCACCAGGCCCGGTGAGGCATCACCACGCGCCGTGCGCTTGAACTCGCGCGCCATCGCCACCTGCTGCACGAAACCGCTGGCCTCGCCCGCCTTGCAGCCGTGATCACCGGCTGCACTCAACCACGGGAAGTTCAGTTCGGCGGGTTGCAGCGTGTTGCGCTTCACGCCATCGCCGCAGACCATGCGCTCGTGGTTGTGGTCCGGGCAGAAACCAGTGGTGAGCAGGCCGGCGAACACCTGCGTATCGGCCTGCGCAGCCAGCGCATAGGCCATTTCAGCGCCTTCGCCATCGCCGCCGACCAGCGGCAGGTGGTACCCGGGCAGATGCAGCGAGGCCTGCAGCCAGCGCGAGAAATTCTCGACATCGCCGGAACCGAACGAACAGGTCGGGTTGCCTTCGCGCTTGAGCACGCCGCGCAGGTGCGCGATGTCCACGGCGGCGACCATCGCACCGTCGGCACGCAGGGCCTCGATCGGCAGACGGCTGGTATCGCCACCGGGAGTCGGTTCGTGGAACCAGATCACCACCCGCTGCGGGGTACCGGCCGGCATATGCACCGGAATCTGTTCGAACCGCCCGTGGCTGAACTGCTGCACGGTCGCTGCCGCGGTTGCCGGCAGTGCGGCCAGCGCCAGCACCACGCCCATTACCCTGCCCAGCCCTGCACGCTTCATATCGCAGCCCCGATGGAATGCGCACACGATACGCTGCCTCCACGTGCACGGCACGTACCGGTGCAGGCCGTTGGGGTTTCAGCAGGCTGCGGCGCGACGACTGCGCCGGTACAGCGCCAGCGCCAGATACAGCAGCCAGCCCACGATCACCACGATCACCACTTTCTGCCCCAGCCCGCGCGGCGGCCCGCCACGCCACAGCACGTGCAGCCACAGCAGCACGAAGGCCAGCCAGGCCCAGCCCCAGAGCAGGCCGGCGGCAGACTGCCAGCCCGGTTCGCGGCGCAGGTACCAGGCCTGCAGCAGCATGCCGACGCTGGCACACAGGAACGCAGTGTTGGCCGCCAACCCGTGGATGAACGGTGCCAGCAGCGGGGTTGCTTCGGGCAGCCAGCTGTCACCGATGGCGACCGTGGCCAGGCCCAGCGCCGAGACCGTGAACAGCAGCGGCGCCGCCGCGCTGCGCCGCGGGCCGATGCTGCCGCGATAAAGGGCGATGCCGAGCAGGGTGATCGCCAGTGCCAGCAGGCAGTACGCCGCACGCAACGCCAGCCCCCACGGCCCGTGCAGGTAGAGGCTGAGCGTGGCCCGCACCCAGTCCAGGTCGGTGCGTGCGAACTGGGTCCACAGCGCGGTAACCAGGAACAGAACCAGGGCTGCCAGCGCCAGCAGCGCCGCCGGACGCGCGCGGCTCATGCGGAGGCTTCCGGGTGCCGCGCCTGCCATTCGGCCAACGCCTTGCGATAGCGCTGCAGCTCGTCGGCATACAGGTCCAGCACGCACAGCGGGCAACCGCTGCCACAGCATTCGTTGGGACCGGGCTCTTCCGGCGGCAGCGGACGGGGATCGGGATCAGGGACGGACACGGTTGGAAGCGGCAATCGGTGGAAACGGGCCCCAGTGTAGCGGGCTGGCTCAGCGACCCAGCTGCCGCCGCAGGTTGTCGCGCGCGGCCGCGTCGAGGCGCTGGTGGAAGAACTCGCTGAGGAAGATGCGCGGTGCGCGCAGCAGGCCCTGCAGGAAACGGCGGCGGCCAGCGCGATACAGGAAGCCCGGCACCACGCCCTTGTACTCTTCGGCCACGCCCCGGTCATAGGCGGTGAACACCGGTTCCGGCGCGGCCAGGATCGCCATGTCGCAGTCCAGGAACAGCGCGGCCTCGGCATCGACATCGTCCGGGCCGAGCGCGCCATGGCGGGCGGTCAGCAGGATCAGCTGCTCGACCCGGGCGGCATCGACAGCGGCGAGTTCCGGCGCCTGCGTGATCGCCTGCAGGGCCATCTGCGCCGAACGTGCTTCGTTGTCCTTTCGCCCCGCCACGTAGATCGCATCGTGGTAGAGCACGGCCAGGTAGACCTCGGCCGGCTGCTGCCAGCCGGGGCCGTCGGCAACCTCCTGGCAGTGCTGCAGCACCGCGCGCACGTGGCCGAAGTGATGGTAGGCGCGTGGTGGCGTTGCATAGCTGTCCTGCAGCGCCTGCCACTGCGCCAGAGCGAGCGTCAGCGGGGAAAAGTCCATGCCCGGATCATCCCGCCTGCGCGGTTGACGGGCAAGCTGTCGCTTTTTTCACCACGTCCTCACAACGCCCTTCGCACTAGGCCGCAACGCGGTTGTCCACAGCTTTCCCGAGCGCTGGTCCACACCGGTTGTGGATGAACGTGCGGACCGACCAACGGTCGCTGCAGCGGTGCGCGCACAGGTCTACACTCGCCTCAGGCGGGAGCGCCCGCCGCTGCCGGGAGCCGTCATGTACCGTCCTGCCGCCCGATTCGTTCTGCTCGCACTGGCCGCATTGGCAGCACCGTCCGCGATCGCACAGGATCATCCGGGAACGGCCGCGCCGCTGGCCGTTGCCAGCACCGCCACTCCGGCGATGCCGACGCCGCAGCAGGTGTTCGCGATTCCACAGGCGATGCGCGACATGCTGCGCACGCAGGTGATCAATCACGGTTACTCCCGCGAGCAGCGCCTGCAGGCGCTGGTGGAGATGATCTTCGACCGCCACGGCCTGGACCTGCAGTACGACGCCGATGCGACCTTCACCGTCAGCGAGATCTGGCAGCAGCGGCGCGCCAACTGCCTGGCCTTTACCCTGATGTTCGTCGCGCTGGCACGCGAAGCCGGCATCCAGGCACGCGTGCAGGAAGTCGGCCAGGTCGTGTCGTGGTACCAGGACCAGGCCCAGGGCCTGGTCTACAGCGTCGGCCACGTCAATGCCGGGGTCGGCTTCGCCGGCCGCTTCGCCACCGTCGATCTGGATCGCAACGTGCTGTACGACCGCCGCGGGCCGCTGCCGATCAGCCAGGCACGGGCATTGGCACACTTCTACAACAACCGCGGCGCCGAACGCATGGCCAGCGGCGATCTGGTGGGTGCACGCACCTTCTTCAATGCCGCGCTGGCACAGGACAACAGCTTCGCCGCCACCTGGAACAACCTGGGCGTGCTGGAAAACCGTACGGGCGATACCGCCGCCGCGCGCCGGGCATTGGAAACGGCGCTGCGACTGGACGGCCGCCAGGACGCTGCACTGACCAACGCCAGCGCGCTGTACCGGAAGCTGGGCATGGTCATGCAGGCGCAGGCGCTGGAGCAGCGCCTGCAGTCGGTGCAGCGCGAGGATCCGTTCGCGCAGTACATGCTCGGCGCCGAGGCCGAACGCGCCGGCCGACTGGATCAGGCGATCCGCTATTACCGGCAGGCCGTGCGCCTGTACGACACCGCACACCAGTTCCACTTCGGGCTGGCGCGGGCCTATTTCCTGGCCGGCCAGCTCAGGCGCGCCGATCGTGAACTGCTGCGCGCGCAGGCGCTGGGCGGTGCCCCGCAGCAGGCGCGCTACCAGGCCAAGCTGGACAGCCTGGCCCGCTGGCGCGCACAGCAGCAGGCCAGGCGCTGAAGGCCGGTCAGGCCTTCTTGAGGAAGCAGGTCTTCAGGACCAGGCCCTTGATCTTGTCCGAGTTGCCTTCGATGTGCTCGGCATCGTCCTCGACCAGGCGGATGTTGCGGATCACGGTGCCCTGCTTGAGCGGGATCGAGGAACCCTTCACCTTCAGGTCCTTGATCACGGTGACGGTGTCACCGGCCTGCAGGGTATTGCCGTTGCTGTCACGCACGACCAAGGTCGAACCGGCACTTTCCTCGGCGGTCCATTCGAAGCCGCAGTCGGCGCAGATCCACAGCGCGCCATCGGCATAGGTGTTTTCCAGGGTGCACTGCGGGCAGGCGGGGGCAGAAGACATCAGCAAGTACCTCAAAGTGAATCAACAGCCGCCATTGTAACCGCCCGGCTCGCCTGCCCTTTTCCGGGCGGCGCCCGGCTCCCGGCTTGACCCGATCCGGCCTCCCGATACGGAATGGGAGGCCGCAGGAACTTGCAGTCGGCGGCGAACTGCAGCAGAGTGCGCGGCCCCTGATCGCCCCCGGAACACCCCATGCGCCTCGGCATCGACTTCGGTACCAGCAACTCCGCCGCCGCCATCGTGCATGAGGGAACACTGCTGCCGATCCGCTTCGGCGACGCCGAGCAGTTCCGCACCAGTGTGTACTTCCCCGGCGTGGTGCCCGACCCGGACGACTTCCAGCTCGACGACGGCCAAGAACACCAGCTGCAGCAGATGATCGACAGCGCCGCGCGCGCGGCGCGTGCCGCCGGCCAGGAACGCGCGCCGCAGGCGCTGCGCCGCGAAGCCCTGCGCGCGCTGCGCCGGGAATGGATGGAAGCCCGCGCCGGCAAGGAACGCAGCGCCAACGACCTGCTGCAGAACGCGGTCTACGGCGACGAAGCGCTGGAAGCCTATTTCGAGGAACACGAAGGCAACCTGGTGCAGAGCCCGAAGTCGATGCTCGGCTACAACCTGCACCCGCGCGCGAAGCAGACCATCACCGGCATCGCCGCGCACATCCTCGAACACATCCGCCTGACCGCCAGTGCCCAGCTCGGCCGGCCGCTGCGCGCCGCCCTGCTCGGGCGCCCGGTGCAGTTCCGCAGTTCGATCGGCGCAGCCGGCAACGACCAGGCGCTGGACATCCTGCGTGAAGCGGCCACCCAGGCCGGCTTCGACCAGGTTGATTTCCTCGAGGAGCCAGCCGCGGCGGCCATGCATTACCACGCCGAAAGCCGCGAGCGGCACCAGGCGGTAATCGTCGATATCGGCGGCGGCACCACCGACATCGCCCATGCCGAAGTCGGCGGCGACGACGCCCCGCGCATCCACCGCGCCTGGGGTATCGCCCGCGGCGGTACCGACATCGACCTGGCGCTGAGCCTGTCCAGCTACATGCCGCTGTTCGGCCGCGGCATCACCCGCGTGCCGGCCCACCACTACGTGGAAGCGGCCACCGTGCAGGACATGACCCGCCAGCGCGAATTCCGCCTGCACAAGTACGACCATGTCGACGCGCCCTGGGGCGAGCGCCTGCAGGCCCTGCAGGACACCGGCAACACCGCCCGCCTGTACCGTGACGTCGAACGCGCCAAGATCGCCCTCAGCGCTGCCAGCGAGCACCGCAGCACGCTGGACTACATCGCCCGCGACCTGCATGCCGACAGCAGCGCCGACGGCCTGGCCGCCGCCGCCCATGGCTACCTGGAGCAGATCCGCGAGCTGCTGGCCCAGGTCCGCAGCGACATCGGCCGCGACCCGGATGCCGTGTTCCTGACCGGGGGCATGTCCCGCGCCGGCTACCTGCGCCAGGCGGTGGCGGCCGCCTTCCCGGGCGCCCGCATGGTCCACGGCGAGCCCTCGCTGGGCGTGGTCCAGGGCCTTGCGCTGGCGGCAGCCAGCCAGGATTAACAAAACGTTACGCGGTCTAAGTTACTCTTGGTCGGCTAGAACCCTGCTGCCCCTTCCACCGGCCATGCCGGTGTGTGTCCACGGTGCAGCCTGGCCCGCCCAGCGGGCCTAGCGGCCATGCCTTCCTGGCTCGTTCATGGTCCGCGCAGCACCTGAGCCGCCATTGAGACCCGCTTTGGGCACCCGCCAGGCCCCTGAGGCCTTACAACCTGACGCAGCACCTGCACCCATCGACTGCCGCCGTTGTGACGCGGTCTGTTGCCGGTTGCCCGTGCTGCTGCAGCCCGGCGACCACGTGCCCGGCCAGTTCCTGTCACGCGACACCCACGGCCGTGCCGTGATGGCGCGCAACGAGGAAGGCTGGTGCGCGGCGATCGATCCCTATCACCTGCGCTGCACGATCTATTCGCAGCGCCCGGCGATCTGCCGCCAGTTCTCGATGGGCGGCGATGACTGCCGCCGCGAGCGGCAGGACTACCTGCGCCAGGCCGATGCCTGGGCGCTTTCCTCCCCTTCCACCTGACAGGAGCAACCATGCCCCGCAAGGCAAAGACCCCCGCGAAGGCCAGCAACAGCATCCGCAGCGAACGCAAGGGCGCGGCCGCCAGCACCGTGGTCAGCAGCGATTCGATCGCTTCGGACCTGGCAGCGTTCCGCAAGGCCGGTGGCAAGATCGAAGTCCTCGGCACTACCTGGGCGCTGAAGAAAGCCAGCTGACCCAGCTCCGACCGCGGCGGCGCTGCCGCCGCGGCCTGCCGGACCGCGCTCAGCGATCCAGGCGTACCCGCACACTGCCCGAATGCGACTGGATGCGGATGTCACCGTCGCCATTGCCGAGCCGAGTATCGAGATGGCTGCCCGGGCCGTAGCGCGGCCGTTCCACCTGGCCGGCGTCGCTGTTGATCGACCCGCTGAAGCTGTTCACCGACAGCTGCGCCGAAACCGTGCGTGGCAGGCGCAGGTTGACCGACGCGCTCACCGATTCGACATTGATACGGCCCCCCGGCGCCAGCCCGGCCGCCGACAGGTCGATGCTGCCCGACACGGTTTCCACCGCCAGCCGCTGCACCCGCCCGGCATCGACCTCGACCCGGCCGGATACCGTCTGTGCACCGATGTCACCGGACACGCCGCCGCCGGCTTCGATGCGGCCACTGACCGTGTTCACGTCCAGCTTCGGCGTCTGCAGGCGCGCGATGACACCGCCGCTGACCGTATTGAGCTTGCTGTCGCCGCTGCGACCGGAGGCGCTCAGGCTGCCGCTGACCGTGTCGGCCTGCAGGCGGCGCACATCGATGCCGCTGATGTCCTGGCTGGCACTGACCGTACTCAGCAGCAGTTCCACCGAGCGCGGCACGTTCAGCACCAGCGTCGCGCCGCCGTTGTTGTTGCGACGCGGATACTCGATCTCCCAGCGCACGCGGTTGGCACTCTTCTCCTGGCGCAGCTGCAGGCCATCGCTTAGCGTACCGGTGAGCTGCACGTCGTTGCGGTCCCAGCCACGCACGCTCACTTTGCCGGCCACGTTGCTCAGTTCGATGCGGCCGCCGGCGGCCAGGTTGTGGCGCTCGTCGATCCGGGTGTCAGCCAGGGCCACCGCGGGCAGCAGCAACAGCGCGGCGCAGCAGGTCATCAGGGTTCGTGTCATCGGGGGTCTCCTCAGGTCGTCAGGCCGGACTCGGCGGCATAGGCCGCCTGCCGGGTCAATTCCAGCCGCAGCGCATAGGTGCGCTTGAGCTGGCCAAGCAGATGCGGCGCGCGTGGATCCTGCGCCAGCGCGGCCCGGATCTGTGCCGCGCTTTCATCGAGTTCGTGCAGCGCCGGCTGCCATTCCGGCGCCCGGCCTGCGGGCAACGAGGCCACTGCCTGCTGGTACTGCTCGGTCATCGCCGCGGCCTGCAGTTGCAGGGTAGACGGCACCGGCGCGTCCGGTTGCGCATGGCGCCACGGCGCCACCGCGTAGAGCGCCAGGCTTGCGGCCAGTGCGGCCCCCACCGGCAACCACCAGCGCCGGCGCGAACGCCCCGGCAGCACCACCACGTTGCCGGTCGGCGCAGGCGCCGCCTGTGGTTCACGCGGCGGCAGCTGCGCCGACAACCGCGCCCAGCCATCGGCGGGCAGGCCGCGTTCGGAAGGCAGCGCGCGCAGTCGGGCCACCAGATCGTGGTCGGAATCGTGTTCGTGTGTACTCATGTCATGTCTCCCAGCCGTGCGCGCAACAGGCCGCGCGCACGATGCAACTGTGCCTTGGAGCTGCCGACGGCCATCTGCAGCTGCGCGGCGATCTCCTGGTGTTTCCAGCCCTCGATGTCATGCAGCACCAGTACCGCGCGCGCCCTCGGCGGCAGCGTCGCCAGCGCGCGCTCCAGGTCGCGCTCGGTACCGGCGCAGCGGTCGTGTACGGCCAGCTCCTGCAGTCCTCCGTCCACATCATCAAGACTGTCGTGGTCCTGCCCGGCGGCGCGCCCACGCAGTTCCATCAGCGCAGCGTTGACGCCCAGGCGATGCAGCCAGGTCGACAGGCTGCTCTCGAAACGGAACCCCGGCAGCGCCTTCCACGCCTGCAGGAAGGCTTCCTGCAAGGCGTCTTCGGCACGCGCCTGCTGGCCCCCGCACAGCCGCCACAGCACGGCGAACACGCGCGGTGCATGCCGCCGGTACAGCAGTTCATAGGCCGAGGTATCGCCGGCGGCGGCCGCCCGCACCAGGGCGGGTTCATCGACGGCGTCGTGGGCGGCAGGCGGCGCGGGCATGGTGGTGTCGAGCATATCGCTTGGATGCGGCGGCCCGGGAAAAGGTTTAGAGCCGGACGACGATCACTGCCGTGCAACCTTTTCGACACCTGCTGCATCCATGGAAGGTCCTTCGCGAAATTGCCGTCCAGGAGTCCTGCCATGTCCAGCCCAACCTGCGCCGCCCTGCTGGTGATCGCCGCCTGCGTCGTGCTGCAGGCACTGGGCCTGTCGCTGCAGCTGCACCCCGGTAACGGCCGTGCCTGCCTGCAACAGCACCGCCAGGCGCTGGTGTGCCTGGCCTGGGCCCCGGCGGTCGAATCCCCGGCACGCGCCGGGTAACATCGAAGGTCGTTATTGCCACCTGTTGTCGCCCCATGATGTTGTCGCTGAAGGATCACCTGCCGCCCTGGACCCACCCGTGGTTGAACTACGCCGGCGTCGCCCTGCAGATCGTAGGGGTGCTTCTGGTCGCGTGGCTCCTGCGCGTGCTCGCCCGGCGCCTGATCCGCCGCTTCGCCGAGCACTACACGTTGCCGCCCGAGATGGTGATGGGCGCGCGCCGGATCACCAGTTTCGTGGTCTATTTCAGTGCCCTGCTGTACATCCTCAGCCTGCTCGGCGCGAAGCCCTCGGTGCTGTGGACCGCGTTCACCGGCTTCGCGGCCGTGGGCGCGGTGGCCTTCTTCGCGGCCTGGAGCGTGCTGTCCAACATCTTCTGCACGCTGCTGATCTTCACCACCCGCCCGTTCCGCCTGCACGACTACATCGAGGTGCTGGAGAACGGCGAGAAGCCGGGCCTGAAGGGCCGGGTGATCGACGTGAACCTGATCTACACCACGCTGCAGGAGACCGGCGAGGGCCACGAGGGCACGGTGCTGCAGCTGCCGAACAACCTGTTCTTCCAGCGCACGGTACGGCGCTGGCGTGACCCGGCGCAGGCCCCCGGCGGCATCCAGGGCGACGGTTGAGGGTGGAGTTTTCGGCAGGGCTGCGCCCTGCACCTGCAGAGGCCGAAGCCGAAGCCGAAGCAAGATCAAGAGCGGCATTCCGTGGGATGGCGGGGCGGTGTGGGTGGTCAGGACACGCCGTAAACCCCCCTCCGGGGTCCGGCCCAGCCGCTGGCGGCTGTGCGTTCGGGCGCTTGCGAAGCAGTGCTTCGCAAGCAAAGCGCCCTCACCCCTGGGGGCTCGATGGCGCCATCCATGGCGCCAACGGTCCTGCCCACCCACACCGCCCCACCTCTGACAGATTCCGCGCGCTGTCGGTGGGTGCCGACCGTTGGTCGGCACATCTGTCAGATATCGATAGTCAAAATTGGATCCGACCCCGTGCCGACCAACGGTCGGCACCCACCATCAGCAGCAGGTTCCAACAGATCGCGGAAATCTGTCGAAGGCGGGGTGGGTCCGGTTGAGGGGGGCCAGATCAGTGAGCGCCATGGATGGCGCCTTTGATGTTGACGTTGCTTCTGCAGGTGCAGGGCGCAGCCCTGCAATAAAACACCCCTTTACCTCAGCTGGCTGTCCTTGCTGCCACGCCGGTTGTACCCGGCATGCGCCTGGTCTTCGTCGTCCCGCGCCTGCTGGCACGCAACGCACAACCGCACACCAGGCACAGCCTGGCGCCGCGCCAACGGGATCGGCGCGTCGCATTCCTCACAGTGTTCCAGACCGGGTCCCTCGCGCAGCTGGCGCCGCGCGCGGGCGATCGCGTCGTCGACGGTGGCGTCGATCTGGTCCTGGACCGCGCCGTCTCCTGCCCAACCGGTGGCCATGGCTATCCTCCGCAGGTGTGTCGCCCGATATGGGGACGATACACCCCGGCAGAAAGGAAGGCCTTCATGTAGAGCCGAGCCATGCTCGGCTGCTCTTCAGGATGCCAAACAGAATGCCGACGGATCCGATCAGGCCGATTGCGGCTTAATCCCCTCCGTCCCCTTTTTGCTTACCAGACCAGGTCGTCGGGCACCTGGAACTGCGCGTAATAGGCGTCGTCTTCTGCGTTGCCGGTGGATATCTCGGCGGTCGAGCCCGGCTGGCCGTGGTCGACGATGATTGCTTCGGGTGCGCGTTCACGCACCTTTTCGGCGGCGGCGCGGGGCAGCAACGCATAGCCCTCGCCGTGGGCGACGATGACCAGCACGCCCACCGACAGCGCCTTGCGCAGCTTGGGGTCGATCAGCAGGGTACGGATCGCCGCGCCATCGCTGAAGCGGTACTCGTCGTCGCCCTTGTGGGGTACGGCATGGGCCGTGATGATCTGCCTGGCCTGGGCCTTCTGTTCAGCCTGCCTGGCCTGGGCATTGCGTTCGGCGGCCAGTGCGCGGTCGCGCTCGACCTTCTCGGCGCGGGCACGTTCAGCCTCGCGCTGGACCTCGGCCGAGGTCGATTCGGCCTTGCCCTGGCGGGCCTTGGCCTGCTCGCGTGCGGCGGCGCTGGCCTGCGACTTCTTGGCCAGGCCGGCCTTGAGCAATTGTTCCTGCAGCGCGTTGGGCTTTGCCATGGTCGGTGCGTACCGCGTGTAATCTTGGATGCCCCATTCTACCGACGCCCCGCCGGCCCTGCATGGCAGTCCTGAAGTACCTCACCGGTTATCCCGAACCCCTGGTTGCCCAGGTCAGCGAGCTGCTGGCGCAGGGCAGGCTCGGCCCCTGGCTGCAGCAGCGCTACCCCGACCCGCACGAGGTGCGCAGCGACCGCCAGCTGTACGACTACACCCAGGAGCTGAAGGACCGTTACCTGCGCAAGTCGGTGCCGCTCAACAAGGTCTGCTACGACAATACGCTGGAAGTGATCAAGCACGCGCTGGGCACCCACACCGCCATCTCCCGCGTGCACGGCGGCCGCCTCAAGGCCAGCCGCGAGATCCGCATCGCGACCGTGTTCCGCCAGGCACCCGCGGCGTTCCTGCGCATGATCGTGGTGCATGAGCTGGCCCACCTGAAGGAAGCCGACCACAACAAGGCCTTCTACCAGCTGTGCCAGCACATGGAGCCGGACTACCTGCAGCTGGAGTTCGATACCCGCCTGTACCTGACCGAGCTGGCCAACCGCGGCCAGCGCTGACCGGCCGCAGCAGCTACACTGCGCGCCCCCTGCCCGACCTGCCTGCCATGGAACCGATCCGTCTCGACAAACGCCTGTCCGCCCTGCTCGGCATCCCGCGCGGCGAAGCGCGGCGCTACATCGAGGGCGGCTGGGTCACGGTCAACGGCGACGTGGTGGAACAGCCGCAGCGCCCGGTCGATGGCAGCGCGGTGATCGTGGTGGCCGAACAGGCCAGCGATGAAAAGGCCGAGCGGGTCAGCATTCTGCTGCACAAGCCGGCCGGTGTCGCCGCCGAAACCCTGTGTGCCCTGGTCAGCAGTGACAGCCGCAGCGAACTTGATGCCAGCGACATCCGCCCGTTGCAGCGTCACTTCCACGGCCTGCAGCTGGCCGCCTCGCTGCCGGCCAGCGACAGCGGGCTGGTGGTGGTCAGCCAGGATCCGGCCACGCTGGCCCACCTGCAGCGCAACCTGGGCCGTACCGAGCAGGAATACCTGATCGAAGTGGCCGAAGGCGGTCCCGAGCGCGGGCCGTGGCTGATGGCGCGGCTGCAGCAGGAATCGGGCGGCGCCAAGGTCAGCTGGCAGAGCGAGCAGCGCCTGCGCTTCGCCGGCAAGGGCCTGACGGCCAAGGGGCTGCGTGTGGCGGTCAGCGCCGCCGGCCTGCAGGTCACGGCCGTGCGCCGCCTGCGTATCGGACGCGTGGCGCTGGGGCCGCTGCCGCCGGGGCAGTGGCGCTACCTGGGCAGCGACGAGCGGTTCTGAGGTGTGCGGGTCAGGGCCCTTTCCCGTGGAGAGGGATCCGGGGGTCGGATCCCGTGCCGAAGGCAGGGGCTCTGACCCCCTGTCGATCCTGCAGGCATTCCTTCACGCATGGCGTGGCTCTACCATCGGGGCATGAGCCTGCCCAAGCCGCTGTGGCGACGCCTGCTGCGTGTTGCCGCGATCATCCTCGCCGTGCTGGTGCTGCTGGTCCTGTCCGGGCTGCTGCTGGCCGACCATCTCACGCCGCAGGCGCATGGCGCGCCTTCGCACGTGCTGCCGCTGCAGCCGGCACAGACCCGCATCGACCAGCAGATCGTGCCGCTGCAGGCGGCCCATCCCGGCCAGTCGGGCGTGGCCTTCCTCAGCGATGGCATGGATGCCTTCGCCGCCCGCGCGATGATCACCACCCAGGCCGGCCGCAGCCTGGACCTGCAGTACTACATCTGGCAAGACGACCTGATCGGCCACCTGATGGCCAAGGCGCTGTACGACGCCGCCGAGCGCGGCGTGCGCGTGCGCATCCTGCTCGATGACATGAATGCCAAGGACAAGGACGCGCTGATGATGGCGCTCGATGCCCATCCGAACATCGAGATCCGCCTGTACAACCCGTTCCGCAACCGGACCGGCATCCTGCGCATGGTGGAGATGGTGCAGCGCTTCTTCAGCGTGAACCACCGCATGCACAACAAGAGCTGGATCGCCGATGGCCGCGTCGCAATCGTCGGTGGCCGCAACATCGGCGAGGAGTACTTCAGCGCGCGCACCGACGTGAACTTCCAGGATCTGGACCTGCTGGTCGCCGGCCCCGCCGTGGAGCAGGCCAACCGGATCTTCGACGACTACTGGAACAGCGAAACCGCCATCCCGGTATCCGCGCTTGCCTTCCATACCGACGCACAACTGCGCCTGCTGGTGCGCGAATCGGACCACGAGGCGCAGCGGGACGTGGCCCGCCCCTACCTTGCGCGCGTGGCCGAATCACGCCAGCGGCAGCGCCCGAGCCCCGAGCCGTTGCACTGGAGCGGTGCCGTGCGCATCGTGTCGGACCCGCCGATGAAGCACCGCAGGGATGATCGCGCCACCTGGCTGGTGTCGACCCTGATCAGCGAGCTGCAGGCCGCCCGGCACAAGGCCCTGTTGATCTCGCCCTACTTCGTGCCCGGCAACGAGGGCCTCGATGGCTTTTCGGCAATGGCCGGGCGGGGCGTGCAGGTGGGCGTGGTCACCAACTCGCTGGCCGCCAACGACGTCGCCGCCGTGCACGGGGGCTACATGGGCTACCGCGTGCCACTGCTGGAAGCCGGCGTCCACCTGTACGAGCTGAAGGCACAGGGTCAGTCGGGCGATGCCGGCGTGTTCGGCAGCAGCGGCGCGAGCCTGCACACCAAGGCATTCCTGATCGATGACCGCCGCGGTTTCGTCGGCTCCTTCAACCTGGACCCGCGCTCGGCCTACCTGAACACTGAAATGGGTGTGCTGTTCGACGATCCGGTGCTGGGTACACAGCTGCGGGACGAATACCTGCGCCTGGCTGACCCCAGGCACAGCTGGTGGCTGGCACTGGACGACCGCCGCCGGTTGCGCTGGCTGGAGCGCGAACCGCCACCGCACTGGGTGGAGGCCGAGCCAGGGGCAACGGCGCGCAAGCGCTGGTTGTCGCGGGTGATCAGCTGGCTGCCGGTGGAATCGCAGCTGTAGCGCTCAGGACGCCGGAGTGGCCTCATCCTGTCCGGCCTCGTCCAGCGTTTCCACGTTGCGCCCATGCAGGCGCCGCCAGATCCAGCGCAATGCATGCGGCGGTGCCGAGGGCAGCTGCTCCAGCAGGGCCAGCATGCGGCTCTGGCTGGCATGCCCATGGCGGCACAACAGGCTGGCCGCTGCGGCCGCGCTCGCCAGGCGCAGGCTGTCGGCCAACGATCCTTCCGCATCCACCGCCAAGGCCTGGTGAACCGGCTCAGGCAACTCCCATGCGGCAGCGACCCGCTGCGCCAGCGGCAACGACCACTGCTGCAACAGCTGCAGGGCCAACGCCGGCTCCACGGGCTCGCCACGGGCCTGTGCCTCCTGCAGCAGCTGGCGCATCACCAGCGCCGCACCCAGCCCCTGCACCAGGCCCAGCCACTGCGCGGCGAAGGCATCGCCGAAGGTGACCGTGCGTGCGTGGTCGGCCGCTGCACGCGATGCCAGCAGTGCGTGCTCCCAGATGATCGCGCTGAACTGCGGGAACACCTCGCATTGCACCTGCATCACCGGCTGCACCAGTACCGCACTGATGATCTGGCGCACGCCCTCGGTGCCGACCAGGGTCACCGCCCGCTGCAGGCTCTCTACCGGGCGCTCGTGGACCTTGTAGGCCGGGCTGTTGGCGATGCGCAGCAGGTTGCCGGTCAGCACCGGGTCCTGGCCGATGATCGCGGCCATCACCCGGGCCGAGGCGGCATCGTCGTTGACGGTCTGGATCAGCTGCGGCAGCAGCTGCGGCCGGCGGGGCAGCTGCCTGGCCGCCCAGTCGCGGTCCTGCAGCGCGCGCGCCACCGCCTCGCCCAGGCCTGGGTCCTGCACCGGCGTTGGCTCGCCGGCCAGCCGTGGGTACAACGCAAGCGCATGCAGCCCGCGTTGCAGGTGAGCGGCGATCTCCGGCGACGGCAGCGCCTCGCCCTGCAGGCTTGCGGCTGCGGCGGCCACCGCCTGGCGGGATGCGGCAACCAGCCGCGCCGGTGCCGTCCCGGTCGAACGTGTCAGCCAGCCGCGCAGCGATCGCCACCATGCCGCTGTCATCGCCGCCCGCCCTGTCGTTGTGATGCCCTTGCCGTCACTGACCGCCCTGCCTCTTCACGCCCATCCGGCCACCCGCCGTCGTCGCAGCATCGGCCGCACTTTCATCTTCTTTAACCTGACGGCCGCCGACGTCGACGGCAACGGCCGGGCGAATGGACTAGAATGGCGCCGCGCGACCCGTCCCCCAGCCATGACGACGTCGCTTTTTTTGTTTTGGGACCCTACCGTTCACTGGCCGTTCGCTGCAGTTCGCGGCTGTTCGCGCCATCGGAGACGCCATGCTATTCGAAACCCTCGCCACCACCGGCCACGAACAAGTGGTGTTCTGCCACAACCACGATGCCGGCCTGAAGGCGATCATCGCCATTCACAACACCACCCTGGGCCCGGCCCTGGGCGGCGTGCGCATGCGCCCCTACGCCAGCACCGACGAGGCACTGGCCGACGTGCTGCGGCTGAGCCGGACGATGACCTACAAGAATGCGCTGGCCGGCCTCAACGTCGGTGGCGGCAAGGCGGTGATCATCGGCGACCCGAAGGTGGACAAGACCGAGGTGCTGTTCCGCGCCTTCGGCCGTTACGTCGACTCGCTGGGCGGCCGCTACATCACCGCCGAAGACGTCGGCACCGACGTCAACGACATGGAGAACATCTACCTGGAGAGCCAGTTCGTGACCGGCGTGCACCAGGTCCATGGCGGCTCCGGCGATCCGGCCCCGTTCACCGCCTACGGTGCGCTGCAGGCGCTGATGGCGGCGATGCGCTTCAAGTTCGGCCACGAGGAAGTGGGCAAGACCAGCATCGCGGTGCAGGGCCTGGGCCACATCGGCATGGAGCTGGTGAAACTGCTGCGCGACCGCGGTGCCAAGCTGTATGTCACCGACTTGGACAGCGCACTGGTTGATCGCGCGGTCAGCGATTTCGGCGCCGAAGCGGTCAAGCCCGACGAGATCCACGAAGTGAACGCCGACGTGTTCGCACCGTGCGCGCTGGAAGGCGCCATCAACGCCGACACCCTGCCGCGGATCAAGGCCAAGATCATCTGCGGTACCGCCAACAACCAGCTGTCGAGCCTGGAAATCGGCGATGAACTGCACGCGCGCGGCATCCTGTATGCGCCGGACTATGCGGTCAACGCTGGCGGCGTGATGAACGTGTCGCTGGAGATCGATGGCTACAACCGCGAACGCGCGATGCGCCTGATCCGCAGCATCTATCACAACCTCACCCGCATCTTCGAACTGTCGCAGCGCGAGAACATCGCGCCGCAGCGTGCGGCCGACCGCATCGCCGAAAGCCGCATCCTGTCGATCGGCAAGCTGAAGATGCCGCTGGGCCGCAGCACCCCGCGCCTGGGCAACCTGCGCGGCGGCTGAGCCTGCCGATGTCGCGCCGGAGCTGACGTCCCGGCGCGACCTCCCGCTCAGAACCCGGTGCTGTAGCGCAGCGCCGCCTGGCGCGCGCCCTCGCCACCGACGCGCTGGTCGAAGCCCAGGCTCAGGCGGCCATTGCGGCCCCACCACGACTCCAGCGCCACGCCGAACAGCGCACTGCCACGCGGTGCGTCCCATCCCGCCAGGGGTGCCCAGGCATCGACACCAACGAAGCTGGCCTGCCAGTCCGCATCGGCACCGTCGAGCCGTTGCTGCCACTCGGCGTGCCCGCGCAGCGTCCAGCGCCCCCAGCCGCGCTCGCCGCGGATACCGGCCAGCATCTGGCTGCGCTGCACGCGGTTGGCGTCGCCACGCAGGCCGAAGCCGAAACCACCCAGCTCATTGAAGGCATCGGTATCCACGCGCGTGGTGCTGGCACCCAGATACGGTGTCAACGACGCGCCCGCGCGGCCAAAACGATAGCCGCCTTCGACGCTGGCACTGCTGAAGCGTCCGCCGTAACGTGCGGAAACACCATAGGCACCGGCGCCCAGCAGCAACTGGCGATCCAGCGCACGGGTGAACTGGCCGCTGCCGACCTGCGCCAGCGCATAGCCCCGGCCCAGGTTCCAACCGGCGTACAACTGTGCCTGCGCCTGGCGATCACGCCCACGATCGCCGCCGAAGCTGCTGCCACCATTGCTGCGGGTCTCGCCAAAGGCCACGCCCATCAGCCCATTGCTGCCCAGCGGCAGGTCCTGGCCGGCCATCCAGCCACGGCTGTCGGCGGCATTGCCGGCAAAACTGCCCTGCCCGGCCTCACCGAGCGCGCTCTGCCAGGCCCCGCGCAGGCGCGGCGCCGCCTGCACGCGATCGAAGCGCTCGGCGATCGCACGGCGCGACATGTCGATGCTGTCGAAGGTGGCCGACTCGGCCCGCGCATGCGCCTGCCCGGACAGGCTCTGCAGGCTGGCTGCCAGGCCCTCGCTGCCACCGCCGGTCCACTGCAGCGCACCGGCCGCCGTGCCGAAGGCCGAGCCCTGCAGCGCAGGACTGCCATCGAGTGCGCTGAACGCACCTTCCAGTCGTTGCGCCGCGGACTGCGCCGAGGCCGCGAGCCCGGTCGCCGCCGCCGTCACGCTCACCTGGGTCAGGTTCAACCAGGCAGTGTTGCTGTCATAGCCATAGCTGCTCTGCAGCAGCGACAGGCCCTGCAGGCCGCTGGAGGAGGCCGGGCTGCTGAAGGTGCCGCTCAGGCCACCGGCCGCATGGACCAGGTCCTGGCGGCTGCCGTTCTGCGGCACGTAGCCGGAGACGAAGCCATGCACGCGCACGCCACCATTGATCGAGGCCGTGCCGGTCACCTGCAGCGCATTGGCACCGAGCGCGATCATCAACTGGCCACCCGCCTGCTGCGTGTAGTTGCCCTCGATGGTGCCGGTGGTGCTGCCGGTGGTCAGGAACACGCTGCTGCCGTTGACCACGTTGCCGATCACGCGCGGCGTGCCGCCATTGAACTGCAGGCCGGTCGAATCCGGGTCGGGCTGGCCGAGGATGGTCACGTTGGAACGGATGACACCGCCGTTCTGCAGCGACAGGATGCCGCGTTCGATGCGGGTGGCGCCGCTGTAGCTGTTGTTGCCTGCGAGCACCAGGGTGCCCCCGCCCTGCTTGACCAGGCCGCCGCTGCCGACGATGTCGTTGCTCCACAGCGAGCCGCTCGATGGCGCATCGACATTGGCCACCACATCACCCCAGTCGAAGCGGCCCGGGCCCTTGATCGCCCGCGAGATGTCGAGCAGGCCGTAGCCGAACACCGCATCCACGCCGGGCGCGCCGATGTCCTTGGCCGTGCCCAGCAGGGTCTGCCGCACCAGGTTGTTGTCGAAGTACGGGTAGCGCTGCCAGACCAGCGCGGCGGCGCCGGAGATCAACGGGGCGGCGAAGGACGTCCCGTAGTTCCAGTAGTAGGTGCTGCCATTGGCATCGGGATAGACCGCGCTGCCCGGCGCCGCCAGGCAATAGCGCGCCGCCTGCCCGCAGGCATTGGCGTAGCTGGCCAGCGTGCCCGGTGCATAGGGATCCACTGCGGTCGCCACCAGCCAACCGCGCTCCAGGTCGGCCGCCGGCAGCGAGCCGGCAACGCCCAGCTGGCTGGGCAGGGCGGCCAGGCTGCTCGGTTCGGTGCGCGCATCGTTGCCGGCCGCGAACACCACCAGGCCGCCATGGTTGATGACGAACGGACGGTACTCGGCCGCCACCTGCGCGGTGGTCGGCAGGTCGGTCCAGTACAGGCCGCCCCACGAGTTGTTCATCACCTTCACGTTGTAGCTGATCAGGTCCTGGTGGACCTGCGCCACGCCCAGCGGACCGCTGAAGGAATTGCCCTTGCCGCTGCCGTCATCGACCGGCGGCTTGTCGGCGATGATCCGCGCCGAAACGATCTGCGCACCGGGGGCGATGCCGCCCGGCCAGGTTCCCACCGGCGCGCCGGCGGCCAGGCTGGCTACCGCCGTGCCGTGGCCCACCACGTCGTCCACCAGCAGGTTGTTGCGCGCCGGATCGATGTAGTTGAGGTTGCCCACCACCCGCCCGTTCAATGCCGCTGCGTTGCGCTGCACGCCCGAGTCGACGATGCCGATGCGCACGCCCTGCCCGGTCAGGCCGGCGGCCTGTGCGGCACGCGCATTGGTCACTGACAGGTGCGCGTCGAAGGCCGGTTCCTGCGGCTTGGCCGGAGGCGGTGCCGTCGGAGGGGGCGTCGTTGGGGGTGTGGGGGTGGTCGGAGGGGGATCGATGCGGACATTGCCGCCGCCTCCGCCGCCGCCACATGCCGTCATTGCCATCGCCAGCGCCGTTGCCAGCGCGGACCTAACCATCGTCGTGCGTTCCATCGATTCCTTCCCATGAACGTTGACCTGCCTACATCCCGGCAGGCGTGCGGTGCCGCCCAGCGGCGGCCCTCCCCGACCCTCTATACTTGGGCCGACCCCCACGCAGTCTGCCGGGAAACCGGGGCGCTTCCAACGTCCGCGGTCTCCTTTCCGAACATTGCTTACGCATCAACGAGATTGCCATGTCCAACATCGTCATCGCCGCCGCCAAGCGCACCGCCATCGGCTCCTTCCTCGGCCAGTTCAACGGCGTGCCGACCCCCACCCTCGGCGCGGCCGCCATCGCTGCCGCCCTGGAACAGTCGGGCGTACCGGCCAGCGACGTCTCCGAGGTCCTCATGGGCTGCGTGCTGCCGGCCAACCTCGGCCAGGCGCCCGCCCGCCAGGCGGCGATCGCCGCCGGCATTCCGCTGTCGACCGGCGCCACCACCCTCAACAAGGTGTGCGGCTCGGGCATGAAGACCATCATGCTCGGCCATGACCTGATCAAGGCCGGTTCGGCCAGCATCGTGGTCGCCGGTGGCATGGAATCGATGTCCAACGCCCCGCACCTGCTGCCGAACTCCCGTACCGGCAACCGCTTCGGCAACTTCCAGGCGGTCGACCACATGGCCCACGACGGCCTGGTCAACGCCTATGACGGCAAGGCCATGGGCGAATTCGCCGAATGCGCCGTGGACAAGTACCAGTTCAGCCGCGAGGAGCAGGACGCCTACGCGATCGAATCGGTCAAGCGCGCGCAGGCCGCACAGGCCAACGGTGCGTTCGCCGACGAGATCGTCGCGGTGAAGGTAGCCACCCGCAAGGGTGACGTCGAGGTCGCCACCGACGAGCAGCCGGGGCGCTCGGATATCGCCAAGATCCCGACCCTGCGTCCGGCCTTCAAGAAGGACGGCAGCGTCACCGCCGCCAGTTCCTCCAGCATCTCCGACGGCGCCGCCGCGGTGGTCCTGCTGACCGAGGAAGACGCGGCCGCCCGTGGCATCACTCCGCTGGCCCGCATCGTCGGCCACGCCACCCATTCGCAGGAACCGGA
Organism: Stenotrophomonas sp. CASM110; assembly: GCF_049384345.1. Lineage (NCBI taxonomy): Bacteria > Pseudomonadati > Pseudomonadota > Gammaproteobacteria > Lysobacterales > Lysobacteraceae > Stenotrophomonas > Stenotrophomonas sp. CASM110. The sequence goes on along the minus strand of NZ_JBMRGI010000019.1, from coordinate 28,973 downwards.
GTGGTTCACCACCGCCCCGATCGGCGCGATCCACACGCTGCTGGCCAAGACCGGCTGGTCGCTGGACCAGATCGACCTGTTCGAGATCAACGAGGCCTTTGCCGTGGTGGCAATGGCGCCGATGCGTGAGCTGGGCATCCCGCACGACAAGCTGAACGTGAATGGCGGTGCCTGCGCGCTGGGTCATCCCATCGGTGCCTCCGGTGCACGCCTGGTGGTGACCCTGGTCAACGCCCTGCGCACGCGCGGTGGCAAGCGCGGCATTGCCACCCTGTGCATCGGTGGCGGCGAAGCAACGGCAATCGCCATCGAATTGATTTAAAAAGATTTAACGATGATTTCGCAAAAATGAATGCGGGATCGCTTGACACCCAATCTTGGCTTGTCATCATGTTGTCGGCGCGCAGCATGCGCGTTGCCTAATTCTAACGACGAGGATTTACACAATGAGCATCAACAAGCTGCTGGTCGCGATGTCCCTGGCTCTGGCCCTGGCCGCCTGCTCGAAGCAGGAAGCTGCCCAGGACGCCGCTGCTTCGGCCAACGAAGCCGCCACCGAAGCCCAGGCTGCTGCCGACCAGGCCGCCGCTGCCGGCGCCCAGACCGCCGACGCTGCCCAGCAGGCTGCCAACACCGCCGCCACCGCTGCTGACGCTGCGACCGACGCTGCTGCCAACACCGCTGCTGCCGCGACCGACGCTGCTGCTGGCGAAGCCAAGGACGCTGCCAAGGCTGCCGAAGCTACCGCTGAGCAGGCCAAGGACGCTGCTGAAGAAGCCAAGAAGTAATAACTTCTTTCTTCACGCTGTTCCGGAAAAGCCGCTGGTTCGCCAGCGGCTTTTTCTTTGCGCCACTGCAACCTCGCGGCGCGGGCATCGCGACCCCGCCTTCACAACGGCATGAATAGGCTGGCGTCCCCATCCATTGCAGTACCGGAGACCGCCATGAAGATTCGCCCGATCACCACCACCCTGCTGGCCGCCTCCCTGCTGCTGGCCCTGGCCGCCTGCAAGGGCCCGGAAGCCGAACAGGCCAAGCAGGACGCGCAGCAGGCCGCTGACAGCGCCGGCGCGGCTGCCCGCGATGCCGTCGACAAGGCGGCAGAAGCTACCCGTGACGCCGCCGACAAGACCGCTGCAGCCTCCGAGCAGGCCGCCGCCGATACCCAGCAGGCGCTGGACAAGGCTGCAGACGCCACCGCCAACGCTGCCGACAAGGCCAAGGACGCCGCAACCGACGCCGCCGCACACGCCAGCGATGCGACCGCCAACGCCGCACAGAAGGTGGCCGACAAGGCCCGCGATGTCGCCAATGACGCGAAGGCGAACGCCGCCAAGGAAGAAGCCAAGCACTGAGGCGTACCGGCAGCCAGGCATGGGCCCGGCGCTACAGGAAAAGCCGCGGCACTGCCGCGGCTTTTCTGCTTTTCGCTTTGCGTTTTTTCCGTTGATTCCGTGGTGGGCGCTCCTACGGCAGCGCGCGCACCAGCATCGCCGACAGATCCACGCCCGTCGGCAGGGTCCCGAACACCAGCCCATGCTCCGCTTGCAGCCGGCTGCGCACGAACGCCTCTGCCATCGGACTTTGCGCACGCAACAGCAGCGCGGCCTGCAACAACAGCACTGTGCGCTCGCAGAACAGCCGCGCCTGCGACTCATCCGGTGGCGGTGCTGCTGCCCACCGCTGCAAAGCCGCTGCGTAGCGCGCATCACGATCGGCCACCGCCGCCAGTTCAGCGCGCAGCGCCGCCAGCGCCTCCGGTTCGCGCGCCAGCGCGCGCAGCACGTCCAGACACTGGATGTTGCCGCTTCCTTCCCAGATCGAATTCAACGGTGCCTGCCTGTACAGCCGCGGCAGCATCGATTCCTCCACATAGCCCGCGCCGCCCAGGCATTCCTGTGCTTCATTGACGAAGGCCGGCGCGCGCTTGCACAACCAGTACTTGCCCAGCGCCGTCCCCACACGCGCCAACGCGGCTTCGTTGGCATCCACGCCGGCCCGGTCCACCGCACGCGCGATGCGCATCGACAGCACTGTGGCCGCTTCCGACTCCAGTGCCAGGTCGGCCAGCACATTGGTCATCAACGGGTGCTCGACCAGCAGCTTGCCGAACGTGCGGCGATGACGTGCGTGATGCAGCGCCTGCGCCAGCGCCATGCGCATTTCCGCCGCCGCGCCCAGCATGCAGTCCAGGCGGGTCATCATCACCATGCCGATGATGGTGGCCACGCCCCGCCCCTCCTCGCCCACGCGCCACGCCTGTGCCCCGCAGAACTCGACTTCGCTGGAGGCATTGGCCCAATCGCCAAGCTTGTCCTTCAAGCGCATCAACCGGAATGCGTTGCGGTCGCCGTCGGCCAGCCGGCGCGGCATCAGCAGGCAGGTCAGTCCTCCCGGCGCCTGCGCCAGCACCAGGAAGCCATCGCACATCGGTGCGGAAAAGAACCACTTGTGACCGACCAGGCGATAGCGCTCGCCATCGATCGGTTCAGCGCGCGTGCTGTTGGCACGCACATCCGAGCCTCCCTGCTTCTCGGTCATGCCCATGCCCAGCGTGATGCCGGCCTTGTCCGCCACCGGTACATCGCGCGGGTCATAGACCGGCGCTGCGGCCTTGCGCGCCCACTCGGCCAGGTGCGGCTGCGTGTGCAGCACCGCAACTGCCGCATGGGTCATCGTCAACGGGCAACTGGTGCCAGCCTCGGCCTGGTGGTGCAGGTAGCTCAACACCGCGCGCGCGACATGCCCGCCCGGTTGCGGCTCGTGCCAGGACAACCCGGCGACCCCGTGCGATTTCGCTGTGCCCATCAACTGGTGATAGGCCGGATGGAACTCCACCGTATCGATGCGATGGCCCTGCGCATCATGCGTGCGCAGGCGCGGCCGATCGCGGTTGGCATCGAAGCCGAGCCGGTACAGTTCGTCACCCGCCAGCGCGCCATAGACCGCCAGCCGCGGCGCAAAGCCGCCAGCGCCTTCGCGCTGCACCGCCTCCATCAGCGCCACGTCATCGGTCCACAACTGGCGCCCCGCGAACGACGGCGGCTGGTTCAGCACCACATGGGTTTCGTAGGGCGCATTGCTGCTGAAGCTGGGTCCACTCATCCGGTCCGTCCTGGCGGCAAGAGATCTGCGGTTCGATTGTGCCGCATCGCCTGCCAAGCCCGTGTTCAGGCCGATTCTCACCCTGTGCACGAGCGGCCGGCCACAGTGACCGCATGGCAGTCAATGACGATCTGGTGGTCCTGCGCCCCGAAGGGCTGTACTGCGCCGCCGGTGATTTCCACATCGATCCCTGGCGACCGGTCCCGCGCGCGGTCATCACCCATGGCCACGGCGATCACGCACGCCCGGGCATGGGCGAATACCACTGCAGCGACGGCAGCCTGCCGATCCTGCGCTGGCGCCTGGGCGATGTGCCGGTGCAGGCGCATGCCGAGGGCGTGCCGTTCCGCCTGGGCCGGGTGCAGGTATCGCTGCATCCCGCCGGCCATGTACTGGGGTCTTCGCAGGTGCGCATCGACGACGGGCAGCAGGTCTGGGTGGCGTCCGGCGACTACAAGCGCCAGCCTGATCCAACCTGTGCGCCGTTCGAAGTGGTGCCCTGCGATACCTTCATCACCGAGGCCACCTTTGCCCTGCCGATCTATCGTTGGCCGGACACGCCCACCGTCGCTGCGGAGATCGTGGCGTGGCGCCGCGAATGCGAACAGCGCGGCGAAGCTGCCATCCTGCTGTGCTATGCACTGGGCAAGGCGCAGCGGGTACTGGCCGAACTGCTGCCGCTGGACGATCGCCCGGCCTGGCTGCACGGTGCCATCGCCAATGGTGTGGAGGTGTATCGGCAGGCCAACGTGCCAATGCTGGAGACGCTGGCGGTGGCCGAGCAGGGTCGCCAGCCGGATGCCGCCGGCCAGTTGATCCTCGCCCCGCCCTCGGCCGCCGGCACGCCGTGGATGCGCCGCTTCGGCCGCTACCAGCTGGGCTTCGCCTCGGGCTGGATGCAGCTGCGCGGCAACCGGCGTCGCCGCAACGTCGATCGTGGCTTCGTCATTTCCGATCACGCCGATTGGCCCGCACTGCTGCAGACCATCGAACAGACCGGCGCGCAGCGGGTGATCGCCACCCATGGCAATACCGATGCGTTGATTCCCTTCCTGCGCGAGCGCGGCGTAGCGGCTGAAGCCTTCCGTACCGATTTCGGGAGCGAGGAATGAAGGCCTTCGCGGCGCTCTACCAGCGCCTGGACCGCAGCACCGCCACGCTGGACAAGCGTGCGGCATTGATCGATTACTTCCGCCAGGCAGGCGCGCACGATGCGGCGTGGGCGCTGTACCTGCTCAGCGGTGGCAAGGTGGGCGGCGCACGCCGCAAGATCGCCGCCAGTGGCGAACTGCGCGCCTGGATTGCCGAAGAATCCGGCTTGCCGCCATGGCTGGTGGAAGATAGCTATGCGCAGGTCGGTGACCTGGCCGAAACGTTGACCCTGCTGCTGGATGATCCATCCCAGCCGGCCGCTGACCGTGCGTTGGCGGATTGGATCGAACAGCATCTGCTGGCGGTGGCCAACCAGCCCGAAGCGGTACGCCGTGCGGCGGTCGTCGCGGGCTGGCAGCAGCTGTGCAGCAGCGAACGCCTGGTGTTCAACAAGCTGCTGACCGGCGCCCTGCGCGTTGGCGTCTCGCAGCGGCTGGTGCAGCAGGCACTGGCGGAGTGGTCCGGCCTGGACATCGCGCGCATCGCCCAGCGCATGCTGGGCGAGTGGGTGCCCTCGCCCGCACTGCTGGGCCAGCTGCTGTCGCCGGATGAGCTGCCACTGGACCGGCAGCAACCCTACCCGTTCTTCCTCGCCTCGCCACTGGAAGGCGATCCTGCCGAACGCCTCGGCCCCATCGAAGATTGGCTGCTGGAATGGAAGTGGGATGGCATCCGCCTGCAGCTGCTGCGCCGGCGCGGCGAGGTCGCATTGTGGTCACGCGGCGAAGAGCGGCTGGATGGTCGCTTCCCCGAAATCGAACAGGCGGCGATGGCGCTTCCCGATGGCTGCGTGCTGGACGGAGAGCTGCTGGCCTGGGACGAAGCCACGGACCTGCCGCGTGCATTCACCGCGCTGCAGACCCGCATCCAGCGCCGCAAGCCCGGTGCGGCTACCCTGCGCAACACGCCGGTGCGCGTGCTCGCCTATGACCTGCTGGAACACGATGGCGCGGACCTGCGTGAGTTGCCGTTGCGGGAACGGCGTGCACGGCTTGCCGACGTCGTCGGTGCCCTGGGTGATGCACGGATCCAGCTCTCACCCGACGTTGCCGCCGAAGACTGGCTGCAGGCGGCGGCGATGCGCGATGTGGCACGCGAACGTGGCGTGGAAGGGCTGATGCTGAAACGTCGTGCCTCGCCCTACCAGGCCGGGCGACGCCGCGGTGACTGGTGGAAATGGAAGGTCGATCCGCTCACCATCGATGCAGTGCTCCTGTACGCGCAGGCTGGCCATGGGCGGCGCAGCACGTTGTACACCGACTACACCTTCGGCGTCTGGGACGGCGACACGCTGGTACCGGTGGCCAAGGCCTATTCGGGCCTGGATGACAAGGAGATCCTCGCGCTTGATCGCTGGATCCGCGCCAATACCCGCGAGCGCTTTGGCCCGGTGCGCAGCGTACGCCCCGAACACGTCTTCGAACTGGGCTTCGAGGCGGTCAACCGCAGCAGCCGGCACAAGTCCGGTATCGCCGTACGCTTTCCACGCATCCTGCGCTGGCGCCACGACAAGCCAGCCAGCGAGGCCGATCAGCTGGCTACCCTGCAGGCGCTGGCGCGATGAACCGCAGCCAGGCACTACGCCGGCTGGAAGACTGGTTCGCGTCGAAAGGCTGGCGCTCGTTGCCGTTCCAGCGCGCGATGTGGCGGCACTATCTCGCCGGCGGATCCGGGTTGCTGCACACGCCCACAGGCAGCGGCAAGACACTGGCGATGTTCGGGGGACCGCTGCTGCAGGCCATGATCGACCCACCGCCTTCGCCCCGCCGCGCCAGTGCGGTACGCCCGCTGCAGGTGCTGTGGGTGACGCCCTTGCGCGCGTTGGCCAGCGACACCGCGCGTGCGCTGCAGGCCGTGGTCGATGGGTTGCAGCTTGGATGGCGTGTCGGCCTGCGCAGCGGTGACGCCAGCAACCGCGAACGACGACAGGCACGCGAGGGCCGCATCGACGTACTGGTCACGACGCCGGAATCGCTGGCGCTGCTGTTGAGCTATCCGGATACGCTGCCGCGCATGCGCCAGCTGCGCTGCGTGGTGGTGGACGAATGGCACGAACTGCTGGGCAACAAGCGCGGTGTCCTGCTGCAGTTGAATCTGGCCGTGCTGCGCGATGCCGCGCCTGCATTGCAGCTGTGGGGGCTGTCGGCCACGCTGGGCAATCTGGATGAGGCGCGCGACGTGCTGCTGCCCGGACAGCCCGACGCGCCGATCGTGCAGGGCGTGCGCCCGCGTGCGACCACGGTGCGCAGCCTGCTGCCCGAACCCGGTGAACGCTTTCCCTGGGCCGGGCACCTGGGCCTGGCCCAACTGCCGCGGGTGCTGGACGCATTGATGCAGGCACGCAGCAGCCTGCTCTTCACCAACACCCGTGCACAGGCAGAACTGTGGCATCAGGCGCTGGCGTCGGTTTGGCCCGAGGAACACGACACGCTTGCGCTGCACCACGGTTCGCTGGATCCGGCGCTGCGCCAGCAGGTGGAGGACGGGCTGCGTGCAGGAACGCTGCGCTGCGTGGTCGCCACCTCCAGCCTCGACCTCGGCGTGGACTTTCCCGAGGTCGAACAGGTACTGCAGCTGGGCAGCCCGAAGGGCGTCGCCCGCCTGCGCCAGCGCGCCGGACGTGCGCGCCATCGTCCCGGTGCCAGTGGCGCGATCCTCTGCGTGCCGAGCCATGCGCTGGAACTGGCCGAGTACGCAGCCGTGCGTCGCGCACTGGCCGAAGGCGTGGTCGAAGCACGCAGGCCGCCGATGCTGTCGCTGGACGTTCTGGCCCAGCATGCGGTCAGCCGTGCCCTGGCCGGTGGCTTCCACGGTGATGCGCTGCTGGCGCAGGTCCGGCGCACCCATGCGTTCGCATCCCTGGCCGAGGACCAGTGGCAGGCCGTGCTGACTTTCATCGTGCAGGGGGGCCAGGCCCTGGCCCAGTACCCTGACTTCCACAAGGTCGTGCAGGACGCCGATGGCCGCTACCGGATGCACGACCGGCGCCAGGCACTACGCCACCGGCTGTCGATCGGCACCATCAGCAGCGATGGCAGCGTGCGCGTGCAGTTCCTGCGCGGGGCCGGCCTCGGCGCCGTGGAGGAACAGTTCGCCAGCCGCCTGCGCCGCGGAGACCGCTTCCAGTTCGCCGGGCGCCTGCTGGAGCTGGTGCAGCTGCGCGACATGACCGCCTTCGTGCGGCTGGCACGAGGGCGCGGTGAAGGTGTCGTGCCCCGCTGGCAGGGAGGCCAGCTGCCGCTGTCGATGGCACTCGGCGGCGAACTGGAGTCGGTGCTGTCAGGCGCCGACGACAGTGCGGAAGCGCGCTGGCTGGCACCGCTGCTGGCACTTCAGCAGCAGGTGTCGGCGCTTCCCGGCCCGGACCACGTGCTGCTGGAGGACGTACGCCGCCGCGAAGGCCAGTTCCTCTTCGTCTATCCCTTCGCCGGACGCCACGTGCACGAGGCGCTGGCCGCCCTGTTGGCACTGCGCTGCACCCGCCAGCAACGCAACAGCATCGGCTATGCCGTGAATGATCACGGCCTGGTGCTGGCACCGGCGCAGGCGATCGACCTGGACGCGGCGCAATGGCATGCGTTGTTCACCACCGATCAACTGCTGGACGATCTGCGTGCGGCGGTGAACCTGGGCGAGCTTGCGCGGCGCCAGTTCCGTGGCATCGCGCGCGTCGCAGGCCTGCTGGTACCCAGCCTGCCGGGGGGTATGCCGCGATCGCTGCGCCAGCTGCAGGCCTCGGCGGGCCTGCTGTATGACGTATTGCGCGAGCATGACCCCGAGCACCTGCTGCTGGCGCTGGCCGAACGCGAAGTGCTGCATGACAGCCTTGACCTGCCGGGGCTACGCCAGGTGCTGGTCCGGATCGGCGCGCGACGCATGTCGATGCAGCGCCCTGCATCGCTGACGCCCCTGGGCTTTCCACTGTGGGCCGAACGCCTGCGCGGACAGTTCAGCAACGAGGACTGGCGTACCCGCGTGCAACGCGCGGCCCAGCAGCTGGAACGTCGCCATGGCCGATGAAATACCGCTGCTGCTTGCCGGCGAACCGGTGACCCTGGCGGGGGCACGCGCACTCTACTGGCCGGCGCGGCAGGCGCTGCTGATCGCGGACCTGCACCTGGGCAAGGCCGATGTGTTCCGCCGCGCCGGCATCGCGCTGCCCAGCGGCGGAACCGGCGAAGACCTGCAACGCCTGCAGGGTCTGCTGGACAGGCACGCCTGCCGCGAACTGTGGATCCTGGGCGACATCCTGCATGGGCCGGCGCATCGCGCCGCCTGGTACCAGCAATGGCTCGGCTGGCGCGAACGCAACACCGCACTGGACGTGCATGTCCTGCGCGGAAATCATGACCGGCAGCTACCGCATGCCCAGCTGCAGGTGCATATCCACGAGGAGGTGCGGCTGGCGCCCTTCCTGCTGCGCCATGAACCGTGCGCAGACCCGGCGTGGCACGTGGTCGCAGGCCACCTGCATCCGCAGGTCGCACTGCCCGCATTGCGCCGGCGCTTCCCGGCCTTCTGGCTGCGCGAGCGGATGACGGTCCTGCCGGCCTTTTCCGCGTTCACCGCCGGAATCGTGCCTGCTCCCGCCAGCGGCGAACAGATGATCGCCTGCGTGGAAAACGGCCTGGTGGAACTGCCAGTGGCTTGAATCAGGCCGGACGAATGTCCAGCTGCGGCATCAACTGGAACTCAGGCGTGTCAACTTCACGTCGCCGCGGCAAGGCCTGGATTGCCGCCAGCATCTCCTGTGCGCAGGCGCGGATGCGTCCGTGGTGCTCCGGCGATGCATGACTGATCAAGCTGCCCACATGGAATTCGAACACGTCCTCCAGTACGTCGGGCTGGTCCTCGTGCAGCATCTGCAACAGTCCGCGCAGCTTGCAGATTTCCGATTCCAGCTCCTCGACCGCGAACCACATGGCGTCCTCCTCTTCAACAACAGGCGGCACGTCCGGGCCGCGACAGGCCGCAACGGCAACGCCGCCCGGGCCACGCGCGATGTCAATCACGGAAAGGAAAACGGGCGACGCGCAATCGCGTGCAACCTACTTCTCGCATATACACGGTGAGGCAACCGTTAATTCGCGTGACAGCGCGCTTCACGCGTTCGCAGTGATCGCGCTGATGCCAGGCATCTGCGCCCCTGCAGCCAACGCGTCGACAAATGCCGGATCCAGCGCAAGCGAACCGAACCAGCCATGCTGCGTACCGCTGAGCACGCGTAGCATGTGGCCACGCCCACCCGGCAGGCGCCCCATCGGCCCGAGCAGCACGTCGCGCGCCTTTGCCCAGGCATCGCGATCAGACTGGAACAGCGGCGTCAGCCAACGGCTCCAGCGCTGGTAGACCGCAACGTGCGCCCTGCGCTGCGCCTGGTAGGCCTGCAATGCAGCGCCTCCCCCGCCATGTGCGCGCACGGCATCGCGCAATGCCAGCGCATCGAGCAGCGCCATGTTCACGCCCTGCCCCAGCTGCGGGCTCATCGCATGTGCGGCATCGCCGGCCAGCACCATGCGGCCGCAATGCCAGCGCGTCATCACGGCGTCACGGTAGACCGCGCGCGCCAGCTGGCCTGCATCATGCAGATGCGCAAAGCGCGCGCTGGCCTGCGGCCACAGCGCGTGCAGCTCGTCCAGCCAGGGCGTCATGCCATCGGCCTGCCATCGTTCGAAGTCGGCGCGTGGCAGGCTCCAGAAGAAGCTCAGGCGCGGCGTGTCATCACCGGGCCGCGTACCGACCGGCAGCAGCCCGATCATCTTGCGCGCGGCCACGTAGCGCTGCCGCAGCTCCTGCAGGTGCGGCCAGTCCTCGGCCGGCAGCAGGCACCACAGTGCGCCCCAGGGATACACGCGGTCCAGCCCGGTGCCGCCTTCGATCGAGCCGCGCAGCGTCGAAGCCGCACCATCGGCGGCCACCACCAGGTCGAACGGCCCATGCATGCGGCCCTCACTGTCATGCAGGCGGCCCTGTGCGGCATCCACTGCGGCGATGGTGACGCCGGCATGCAGCTGGCCCGCACCCGCACGCGCCCCGTCCAGCAGCGAGAACAGCGCCCCACGCTGCATGCCGAGGCCGTGCAGGCGCGCGTCCAGGCCGTCATAGCGCATGTCCATCACCGTGCGCTCGCACGGTGTATCGCCATAAAGACGGTGCACCGGCGCCGCATGCGCGCGCACGGCATCAAGCAGGCCCATCTGCCACAGCACCTGCAGGCCGCTGGGCTGCAGCAGGAAGCCGGCGCCAACCGGCCCCGGCGAGGGCACGCGTTCGAAGATCTCCACCTCGTGGCCATCACGAGAGAGCAGGATGGACAATGCCTGTCCAGCGGTGCCGTAGCCGATCACGGCGATGCGCAGTCGTTCCTTCATCGGCGCATTGTGCCCGAGCGCAAATCCGGATGGCCACCTGGAACCCTGTCCACAGCGCCGCAATGCCCGTCGCGACGCAAAAAAAACCCCGCCGAAGCGGGGTTTTCAACGCACTGTCGAGTGGATCACTCGGCCGGCGTGATGTTCGAAGCCTGGGCACCCTTCGGGCCCTGGGTCACGTCGTAGGTGACACGCTGGCCTTCCTGCAGGCTGCGGAAGCCCTTGGAGTTGATGGCGGAGAAGTGCGCGAACACGTCGGCGCTGCCATCCTCCGGCGAGATGAAGCCAAATCCCTTGGCGTCGTTGAACCACTTGACGGTACCGTTCGGCATGGTGATGCGAGACCTTATGCAATGAATGGGTGGTGTACGCTGAACCCGCGCACAAGCTGAGTATGCAAAGCTTGCTCGGGGAAGACAATCACCCCCGCGCCAATTCGCCCACCAGTTCCGGAAGTCCGTTGCTGGCCGCCTGCACGTTCGCCAGTACTTCGGCCATCGTAATCTCCTCGCCATCACCGCAGCCGGCGGCCCAGTTGGCGATGATTGCCAGGCAGGCGTAATCCAGCCCCAGCTCGCGTGCCAGCGCGGCCTCCGGCATGCCGGTCATGCCTACCAGGTCGCAGCCGTCACGGCGCATGCGGGCGATCTCGGCGATGGTCTCCAGGCGCGGGCCCTGCGTCGCGCCGTAGCAGCCACCGTCATGGACCGTGACGCCGGTCACTTTCGCTGCCGCCAGGATCTTGCTGCGCAGCATCGGCGTATAGGGGTGGCCGAAATCGACATGGACCACGTCCGTGCCTTCTTCTTCACAGATCGTGCTGATGCGGCCCCAGGTGTAGTCGATGATCTGGTCCGGGCAGGCCAGCACGCGCGGGCCGAAGTCTTCGGTGATGCCACCCACCGTGTTCAATGCCAGCACGCGCTGCGCGCCCAGCTGCTGCAGTGCGGCCAGGTTGGCGCGGTAGTTGATCTTGTGCGGCGGCAGTGAGTGCCCCTCGCCATGCCGCGCCAGGAACGCCACGCGATGACCGAGCAGCGTGCCCACGCGCACCGGGCCGGACGGGCGGCCAAAGCGGGTGTCGACCTCGTGGGTCTGCACGTCGTCGAGCTTGGCCAGGTTGTAGACACCGGTACCGCCGATCACGGCCAGGGCGATCTGTTGCATTCAAAGCACTCCATGGAAAGACGAACGCCGGCACCCGAGGATGCCGGCGGTGGAAGAAGACGCGCCGCAGGCAGCTGCGCCGTTACTCCTTCATTGCGTAGATCGCCGGCACGCAGCGCAGGGTCTCGTTGACGTCCATGCCGAAGCCGAACACGTAGCGGTCCGGCAGCTCGATGCCGGCGTAGTCGGCGGTCACGTCCGGCAGTGCGCGGTCGTGCTTCTTCACGGTCATCGCGGCGATGCGCACGTCGGTCGCGCCCTGCTCCAGGCACCAGGTGCGGACGCCCTGCAGGGTGTAGCCCTCGTCGAGGATGTCGTCGATCAGCAGCACGCGGCGGCCGAACAGCGAGGTGGCCGGCTTGTGCTTCCAGACCAGGTCTCCGCCGGTGGTTTCACCGCGGTAGCGGGTCGCGTGCAGGTAATCGAACTGCACGTCCTGGCCGCGCGCGCCCAGTTCCAGCGCCAGCTGGCCGGCGAACGGCAGCGCACCATGCATGATGGACAGGAACAGCGGCACCTCGCCCTTGTAATCGCGCGCGATGGCGTCGGCGATACCAGCGATGGCCTTGTCGATGGTGGGGCGGTCGACCAGCAGGTCAGCCTGGGCCAGGGCCTGGGAAATGGTGAGGTTGGGCATCAGACGGTTCTTCCAAGGGTTTCAAGCAGACGGGATTGGGTGTCGCCATGGCGGGCGTCGGCCAGCAGGCCGTCCCAGCCGAGCGCGCCGCGGCCAAGCAGGCCCAGCAGCGCAGCAGTATTGAGGGAGCGTCCCTGCACCGCGTGCAGGGCTTCATCGACCAGTTCCGGGTGGCAGACCAGCACCACGTCGCAGCCGGCATCCAGGTGCGCGTGCACGCGTGCCGGCACGCCACCGGCACTGTGCGAGGCGGCCATGCCGATGTCATCGGAGAACACCACGCCACGGAAGCCGAGCTCGCCACGCAGGATGTCCTGGATCCAGCGCGGGGAATAGCCGGCCGGCTCCGGCGCCACCTGCGGATAGATCACGTGCGCCATCATCACCGCATCGGCACCGGCGGCGATGCCGGCCTGGAACGGCACCAGGTCCTGGGCGCGCAGTTCGTCCAGCGCGCGCGGGTCGATCGCGGTATCGACGTGGGTGTCTTCCAGCACGGTGCCGTGGCCGGGGAAATGCTTGAGCGTGGCGGCCATGCCGACCGCATGCATGCCGCGCACATAGGCGTCGGTGAACGCGGCCACCACCTGCGGGTCTTCACTGAAGGCACGGTTGCCGATGGCGCGGTTGCCGCGGCCAAGGTCGACCACCGGCGCGAAACTCAGGTCGAGGCCGCTGGCACGTACTTCGCTGGCCATCAGCCAGGCATGCTGTTCGGCCAGGGCCAGCGCCTGCTGCGGGTCGGCGGCGTACAGCGCGCCGATGTCCTGCAGCGGCGGCAGCGCGCTGTAGCCCTCGCGGAAACGCTGCACACGGCCGCCTTCCTGGTCCACGCAGATCAGCTGCGGGCGCGGGGCGGCGGCACGGATCGCCGCACTCAGATCGGTCACCTGCTGGCGCGAGGCGAAGTTGCGCTTGAACAGCACCACCCCGGCCACGGCGTCGTGCTGCAGCCAGTCACGTTCCTGGGCGGTCAGTTCGGTGCCGGCAACGCCGATCAGCAGCATGGTCGATCTCCACAACGCGCGCCCGCATGGCGCAGTGCCGCATTGTCGCAGAACCGGCCGACAGGCGCAGGGGTCAGACGAAGGGGAGTGTGGGGTCAGACCTTGCAGCCGTCCGGGCCGCAGGCCTCGTCGCCGTCAGCCGAAGCTGCCGGGGCGCCCTGTTCGGCTGCGATCTGCCGAAGGGCGTTGGCGAAGGCCTCTGGCGGCTGGGCCCCGGAAATGGCCCACTTCCCATCGATGACGAAAGTCGGCACCGAGGAAATGCCCAGTGCATGGGCCTGCGCCAGCCTGGCTTCGACCTCGGCCAGGCCGCGGTCGGAGCCCAGCATCTGCGCGATTTCAGCACCGTCCAGGCCGCCAGCCACGCCGGCCTTCACCAGCACTGCAGTATCGGCCAGATTCTGGCCATGCTCGAAGTGGGCACGGAAAAGTGCTTCGCCGACCGCATCCTGCACGCCGTGCTGGCCGGCCAGCCACAACACCCGATGGGCCGGCAGCGTGGTCACCCGCACCTGGCCCTGGCTGAAATCCATCGGCAGGCCCTCGGCCCGCGCGGTGGTCTGGGTCTGGCCGAGGATCTGCTCGGTGCGCTCGACGCCACCGAACTTGCGCACATAGGCCTCGCGCAGCGGCACCGGGGTGGCGTCCGCGTCCGGGTCCAGCTGGAACGGCTGCCAGTGGATATCGAGTTCAGGCGCATTGGCGCCGAGCAACTGCACACCCTGCTGGAAGCGATGCTTGCCGATCCAGCACCAGGGGCAGACCACGTCGGAGTAGATGTCGATTCTCATCCCCACCACATGGGGCCCGCCTCCCTCGAAAAAAGGGGACGGAGGGGATTAAGTCGTTTCCAGCACAGCTGGGGTAAAGACGACTTAATCCCCTCCGTCCCCTTTTTGGGGGCTTCACCACTGTGAATAGGGGTGACTGGCCAGTGCGACGTTGTAGTAGCGCGCGTCGTCGGTGACTTCGGCACCCACCCAGTCCGGCAGGTCGATCGCCTGGTCGGCGCTGTCCAGCTCGACTTCGGCCACGACCAGGCCGGCGTTGTCGCCGAGGAACTCGTCCACCTCCCAGGTCAGGCCGGCGTGTTCGACCAGGTGGCGGCGCTTGTCGATCAGGCCACCGACGCACAGCGCCAACAGGGCGCGCGCATCCTCCACCGGGATCGGGTAGTCGAACTCCTGGCGGGTATGGCCGATGGTGCGCGACTTCAGGTTCAGCGCGGCGTGGTCGCCTTCGATGCGCACGCGCACCGAGGCGTTCTGGGTGCCGCGGTCGAGCGCGCCCATGTCGTTGATGTAGCCCTGCGCCATCGGGATCACCCGATGCGCGGCGGTGCGCCAGCCATCACTGCTGACGAGGAATTTGCGTTCGATTTCGATGCCCATCGCGCCATTATGCGCGATGGGTGATGACAACCTGTCAGCGCTTCTCGAACACCGCGATGCTTTCCACGTGCGCGGTATGCGGGAACATGTCCATGGCACCGGCGCTGACCAGGGTGAAGCCCTGTTCGTTGACCAGATAGCCGGCATCGCGCGCCAGCGAGCCCGGGTGGCAGCTGACGTAGACAATGCGCTTGAACTGCTTCAGCGGCAGCTGCTGCAGCACTTCGATCGCACCCGAGCGCGGCGGGTCCAGCAGCAGCTTGTCAAAGCCCTGGCGCATCCACGGGGTGCTGCGCTGGTCCTGGGTCAGGTCGGCGCTGAAGAACTGCGCGTTGGCCAGGCCGTTGCGCTCGGCGTTCTCACGCGCACGCGCCACCAGGCCGGCATCGCCTTCCACGCCAACCACCTCGCGCACGCGGCGCGCCAGCGGCAGGGTGAAGTTGCCCAGGCCGCAGAACAGGTCCAGTACACGCTCGTCCTCACCCGGTTCCAGCAGGTCCAGGGCGTGGGCGATCATCTTCTCGTTGAGCTTGGCATTGACCTGGATGAAGTCCAGCGGGCGGAACGCCAGCTCGACATCCCACGGCGCCAGACGGAACGACAGCGGCACACCCTGCCCGTCCAGCGGCTGCACGGTATCCACGCCGCCGGACTGCAGGTAGATCACGAAGCCATGCTGCTGGCCGAAGGCCGCCCAGGCCGCGCGGTCGGCATCGCTGAGCGGCTGCAGATGGCGAACGGTCAGGACCACGGCCTGGTCACCGGCGATGAATTCGATCTGCGGGATGTCACGCTTGCCATCGAGTGACTCGATGAAGGTGGACAGCGCCTCGACCTTGGTACCAATCTCGGGGATCACGGTCAGGCACTGGCTGAGGTCGGCAACGAAGCGCGGATCCTGTTCACGGAAGCCGACCAGGGTCTTGTCCTTCTTTTCGACCCGGCGCACCGAGAAACGGCCCTTGCGGCGATAGCCCCAGCTCTCACCGACCAGCGGCGCCAGCACGGTGCCCGGCTTCACATGGCCGATCCGCTCCAGGTTGTCCATCAGCACGCGCTGCTTGGCCACGATCTGCTGGTCTTCGTCCAGGTGCTGCAGCACGCAGCCGGCGCAGGTGCCGAAATGCGGGCACTTGGGGGTCACCCGCTGCGGCGAGGCCTGCAGCACCTCCAGGGTGCGCGCCTCGTCGAAATGGCGGCTGCGGGCAGTCTGTTCAGCCATCACCACCTCGCCGGGCAGCGCGCCGCTGACGAAGGTGACCTTGCCGCCCTCGCCTTCACGGCGGGCGACACCGCGACCATCATGGCTGAGGTCGAGGATCTCGGTCTGGAATGGGGTACGGTCAGTGCGGGAACGGGATCGGGCCACGTGGCAACAGGCTGCGGGCAAAAATGGGGGCGTATTGTCGCAGATCCTGACCGACGGGGCCTGGACCCGCTTGCGCCCGTGGCCGTCGTGCTTGATGATTGGGCCAGCTGACATGGAGGCAGCCCTGATGCAGATGACCCCGCGGGCCGCACGGCCCCGCTTCCTGCTTGTCGAGGACGACATCATCAGCCGCGGTTTTTTCAAGGCGGCGTTGGAAACGTTACCGGCGGATGTGGATACCGCAGATTCGCTGGCCAGTGCCCTGGCCAGTGCCGAACCCGGCGCGCATGATCTGTGGCTGATCGACGTCAACCTGCCGGATGGCAATGGCGCGCAACTGCTGCGTGAGCTACGCCGCTCACATCCCGACACACCGGCGCTGGCACATACGGCCGACGGCGATACCTCCATCCACGCCCGCCTGCGCGAAGCCGGTTTCAGCGACACCCTGGTCAAGCCGCTGGGCCGCGACCAGCTGCTGAAGGCCGTGCGCCGTGCGCTGGTCAACAGCCCGGCGGGAATCTTCGTGGCACAGGCCCCGGCCGCGGTCGAGCTGGCCGTGCAGGACTGGGACGAGACTGCGGCATTGGCCGCGCTCAATGGCCAGCGCAACCACCTGATCGCACTGCGCGAGCTGTTCCTGGCCGAGTTGCCCGGTGTGCGCGACGCGGTCGAGCAGGCGGTGGACCAGCACGACGAGCGCCAGCTGCGCAGCCAGCTGCACCGGTTGCAGGCGAGCTGTGGCTTCGTGGGGGCGGCACGGTTGGGCCGGGCGGTGCGCCAGCTGCATCATGCACCCGAGTCCGGGCAGGCCCAGGACGGGTTCCGCGCCGCGGTAGCTGCCCTGCTGCATTGAGGGTTTTTCGGCAGGGCTGCGCCCTGCACCCGCAGAGGCTTCAAGCCAAGGCAACAGCAACAGCAACGGCATGCATTCCGTGGGTTGGCGGTGCGGTATCGGAGGGCGGGGACGCCGTAAACCCGTCCTTGGGGGCTTGGCAGCCGCATCCATGCGGCTGACACCCCGCCCTCCGATACCGCCCCACCTCTTACAGTTTTCCGCGATCGGGTAGATCCACGCCATGCGTGGATGAATTTCTGTCAGATATCGAAATCAATCTGGGGTCGGATCCGTTTTTCTGCGGAAAACGGATCTGACCCCAAGAGCAATCCCGACAGCTCGCGGGAAACTGTCGAAGGCGGGGTGGGTCCGGTTGCGGGAGTGTCCGCGGCATGGATGCCGCGGCCAAGCCCCCAGGGACGGGTTTACGGCGTCTCCCGCAACCGGACCCCCCCCTACCCACGGATAGCCAGCTTTTGCTGTTGACGTTGACCTTGATTCGGCTTCGGCTTCGGCAGGTGCAGGGCTGCAAGCCCTGCCGCCCCACCTACCTGCGCGGCGCAAGCTGCTCGAGCATTTCCCAGGACTTCAGCCCGCGCGCGCCCAGGTGATGGGCCAGCACCCGCCGCATCGGCAGGCGCAGGCTGGCCAGATCGGCGGCATCCGGTTCTTCGTCGGCCGCAAGGGCCAGCAGCGCCGAGCCAGTGGCCGCCGCCCGGCGCTCCCCGCCACGCTCGCTCAGCAGGCGCTGCGCCCCTTCCTGCGGGTCCAGCTCGTAGCGCGCCGCCGGGTCGATCGGCTGGCCATCACTGGCACTGTCCAGCTCGAGACCCAGGCCCAGCGCGGACAGCAGTTCGCGCTCGAAACGGCGCAGGGTCCAGGCCAGGCCGGCACCGACCGCCAGCCGCGCGCGTGCCTCACCGTAGGCAAGGTACAGCTCCGGCAGCGGGTCCTGGCGCGGGGCCAGGCGCAGGGTCAGTTCACTCAGGTAGAAGCCGGCCAACATCGCCTGGCCGACCAAGCGTGGCGCGGCATCCAGCGCCTCGGCACCCCGCAGCTGGGCCAGTTCACCCCGCTGCTGGGCACTGAAGCGGATCCACTGCAACGGCTGCAGGGCGGCGCGCAGCACCTGGCCCTTGGCGGTGGACACGCCACGCGCCAGCAGGCCGATACGGCCATGCTGCGCGCTCAACACTTCGACCAGCAGGCTGGTCTCGCGGTAGGCCCGTGCGTGCAGCACGAAGCCGGTGTCGTCCTCGATCATCATCGAAGCGACCGTCGCGGCTTATTCGTAGCCGAAGGCCTTCAGCGCGGCCTCGTCGTCGGACCAGCCTTCACGCACGCGCACCCAGGTTTCCAGGAACACCTTGGCCCCGAACAGACGCTCCATCTGCAGGCGGGACTTGGCGCCGATCTCCTTCAGGCGGGCGCCGCCCTTGCCGATCACGATGGCCTTCTGGCCCTCGCGCTCGACCCAGATCACCGCACCGATGCGCAGCAGGTTGCCATCCTCGGTGAAGCGCTCGATCTCGACGGTGGTTGCGTACGGCAGTTCCTCGCCGAGCTGGCGCATCAACTGCTCGCGCACCAGTTCACCGGCCAGGAAACGCTGGCTGCGATCGGTGATCTCGTCCTCGCCGAACATCGGCGGGGCTTCCGGCAGCAGCTTCAGCACGTCGCGCACCAGTGCTTCCAGGCCGTTGCGCTTCTGCGCCGAGATCGGGTGCACGGCGGCGAAATCACGCCCTTCGGTCACCTGCTGCAGGAACGGCAGCAGCGCGCCCTTTTCCTTCAGGCGATCGATCTTGTTGACCACCAGCACCACCGGGATGCCGGCGTCGCGCAGCACGTTGAACGCCAGGCTGTCCTCTTCATCCCAGCGACCGGCTTCGATCACCAGCAGGCCGGCATCGACGCCTTCCAGCGAGCCACGCGCGGCGCGGTTCATCACCCGGTTCATCGCCCGCTTCTGCACCTTGTGCAGGCCAGGGGTGTCGACCAGGACCAGCTGGCCTTCCGGATAGGTGGCGATGCCCAGCAGGCGATGGCGCGTGGTCTGCGGACGGTTGGAGACGATGCTGACCTTGGCGCCGACCAGGGCATTGGTCAGGGTCGACTTGCCCACGTTCGGGCGGCCGATGACGGCCACGCTGCCGCAATGATGGGGAGTTTGTTCGCTCACTTGGAATCCAGTTGTTCTAGGACGGCCGCAGCCGCCTGTTGTTCGGCAAGCCGCCGCGAGGCGCCTTCGCCCTCGGTGCTGGCGGCCGGGTCGGCTACGTTGCAGCGTACCCGGAAGTGCTTGGCGTGGTCGTCACCGGATTCTGACACCAGTTCATACTGCGGCAACGCCTTCTGTCGGGCCTGCAGCCATTCCTGCAGGCGGGTCTTGGGGTCCTTCTCGGGCCGGCCGGAGGCCGGCAGTGCCTCGATCGAAGCGCTGAACCAGGGCAGTACCACCGCCCGGCAGGCCTCGAAGCCGGCATCCAGGTAGATCGCAGCCACCACGGCTTCCACCGCGTCGGCCAGGATCGAATCACGACGGTGGCCGCCGGACTTCATTTCTCCCGGGCCCAGGATCAGTCGATCGCCCAGTTCCAGGGTGCGCCCGATCACCGCCAGCGCGCCTTCACGCACCAGCTCGGCGCGGGCACGGGTCATCGCGCCTTCGTCAGCCTTGGGCCAGCGCTGGTACAACGCCTCGGCCGCCATCATGTTGACGATGCTGTCGCCCAGGAACTCCAGGCGCTCGTTGTGTGGCGCACCGGCACTGCGATGCGTCAGCGCCTGCTTCAGCAGCGCCGGGTCGCGGAAGGGATGACCGATCAGGTCACCACGTTGGAAAGGTTTATTCGGCACCGCTTCGGGTCAGGTCCTGGGATGAATCGAATTTGCCAACCACGTCCAGGTTGCCGACCAGCGGACGGCGCACTTCGTAGTTGACCTTGAGGGTCCAGCCATTGTCGCGGCGGTCGAACTTCACGTTGGCCGGCTTCACGTTTTCCGAGTAGTTGATGTACAGCCGCTTGAAGAACAGATCCTGGATCCGGGCCGGTTCCATGCTGCCCACACCCGGCTCGTTGGCCAGGCTCTTCATCGCCGAGCGCACCGCGTAATACTCCTGGTACATCGGGAACAGCTTCATGCCGATGTAAAGGAAGAAACCGACCACGATCAGGACCGCCAGGAACGAGGTCAGGGTCATGCCACGCTGCGTGTTCATCGTCTTCATTGCGTTCTCCCCAGATACGCGTTGGATGTGAAAATACTCGGTTGATGCCCGATCAGTTGATGCTCGAGCCGATCCGCGACGGCTCGAAGCCATCCTTGCAGAACCAGCCCTGGCAGTTCAGCCAGATCAGGAAGGCCTTGCCGCGCAGGTTTTCTTCCGGCAGCAGGCCCCAGAAACGGCCATCGTCGCTGTTGTCACGGTTGTCGCCCATCACAAGGTACTTGCCGGCCGGCACGGTCCACTGGCCCTGGCCACGCGGATAGTCGGTCTCCAGCACGGTGTGGGTTCGACCCGGCAGGTGTTCGACCAGCAGGTTGGCACCCTCGCCCTGGCCCTTGTGGCCTGCATAGATGCCCTTGTTGTCGTACTTCAGCGGTTCGCCGTTGAGGATCACGCCGTCGCCTTCGAAGACCACGGTGTCGCCCGGCACGCCGATGACGCGCTTGATGAAGTTCTCACCCTTGGCCGGATCGTTGTCGCTGTGGCCGGGGAAGTGGAACACCACCACGTCGCCGCGCGACGGCTCGCCAAACGGCACGATCTTGGTGTTGCTGATCGGCAGGCGCAGGCCGTAGGAGAACTTGTTGACCAGGATGAAGTCGCCGATCAGCAGGTTCGGCATCATCGAGCTGGACGGGATCTTGTACGGCTCGGCGATGAAACTGCGCACGATCAGCACGATCGCCAGCACCGGGAAGAACGCACGCGAGTAATCCACCAGCACCGGCTCGGAGTCGAGCAGGCCCGCGCGCTGGGCGCGACGCTTGGCGAGGTACAGCTTGTCCGCGAGCAGGATCAGGCCCGAGGCCAGGGTCAGCACGACCAGGAGGATCTCAAACAGTTTCATTCAGGGTCCTTTGCAACGTCACCAGACGACCGGCCCCGCAGGGCCGGTGCGGGCCTTACTTGTTGTCCATCTGCAGGACGGCCAGGAACGCTTCCTGCGGAATCTCCACGCGTCCGACCTGCTTCATGCGCTTCTTGCCTTCCTTCTGCTTTTCCAGAAGCTTCTTCTTGCGCGAAACGTCGCCACCATAGCACTTGGCCAGCACGTTCTTGCGCATGGCCTTGACCGTGGTGCGGGCGATGATCTGCGAGCCGACGGCGGCCTGGATGGCCACGTCGAACATCTGGCGCGGGATCAGGTCCTTCATCTTCTCGCACAGCTCGCGGCCACGTCGGTCAGCGTGGCTGCGGTGCACGATCAACGACAGCGCATCGACCTTGTCACCATTGATCAGCACGTCCACGCGCACGAACGGGCCTGCGTCGAAGCGCACGAAGTGGTAATCGAGCGAGGCGTAGCCGCGGCTGACCGACTTCAGCTTGTCGAAGAAGTCCAGCACCACCTCGGCCATCGGCAGCTCGTAGCTGATCTGCACCTGGCTGCCCAGGTAGTTGATGCCGATCTGGCTGCCGCGCTTTTCTTCGCACAGCTTGATGATGTTGCCGATGTACTCCTCGGGGGTGAGCACGTTGGCGCGGATGATCGGTTCGCGGATTTCCTCGACCTGGTTCACCGCCGGCAGCTTGGCCGGGTTGTCCATGTTGATGATCGAGCCATCGGTCTTCAGGACCTCATACACCACCGTCGGCGCGGTGCTGATCAGGTCCAGGTTGTATTCGCGCTCCAGGCGCTCCTGCACGATTTCCATGTGCAGCATGCCCAGGAAGCCGCAGCGGAAGCCGAAGCCCATCGCCTCGGAGCTTTCCGGCTCGAAACGCAGCGCGGCATCGTTCAGGCGCAGCTTGTCCAGCGCTTCGCGCAGGTCCGGGTAGTCTTCGGCATCGACCGGGAACAGGCCGGCGAACACGCGCGGCTGCATTTCCTGGAAGCCCGGCAGCGGCTTCGGCGCCGGGTCGCCGGCCAGGGTGAGGGTGTCGCCGACCGGCGCGCCATGCACGTCCTTGATGCTGGCGGTGACCCAGCCCACTTCACCGGCACGCAGCGCCGGCAGCACCTTGCGCTTCGGCGTGAACACGCCGACGTTGTCGACCTGGTGGTTGCGGCCGGTCGACATCACCTGCAGCTTGTCACCGGCCTTGATCTCGCCCTGCATCACGCGCACCAGCGACACCACGCCGAGGTAGTTGTCGAACCACGAGTCGATGATCAGCGCCTGCAGCTTGTCGGTGTCGCGCGGCGCCGGCGGCGGAATGCGGTGCACGATCGCTTCCAGCACGTCCTGCACGTTGAGGCCGGTCTTGGCACTGACCGGCACGGCGTCGGAGGCATCGATGCCGATCACGGCCTCGATCTCGGCCTTGGCGCGCTCGATGTCGGCGGTGGGCAGGTCGATCTTGTTGATCACCGGCACCACTTCCAGGCCCTGCTCCACGGCGGTGTAGCAGTTGGCCACCGACTGGGCTTCCACGCCCTGCGCCGCATCGACCACCAGCAGCGCGCCTTCGCAGGCGGCCAGCGAGCGGCTGACTTCATAGGAGAAGTCGACGTGGCCGGGGGTGTCGATGAAGTTCAGGTGGTAGGTCTGCCCGTCCTTGGCCAGGTACGGCAGTGACACCGACTGCGCCTTGATCGTGATGCCACGCTCGCGCTCGATCGGATTGGAATCGAGCACCTGCGCTTCCATCTCGCGGGCCTGCAGGCCACCGCAGAGCTGGATGATGCGGTCGGCCAGCGTGGACTTGCCGTGGTCGACATGGGCGATGATGGAGAAGTTGCGGATGTTCCGCATCGAATCAGAAGACATAGGTGGCGGCGGCGCGCGGCGTCGTCAGGGTAACGGTCGATTATCGCACGCCCAGCGCCCGGCCGCTAAAACCGGCTGCCGGGCACCGGCCCGGAACGACCGAAGCCCCGCCGGGGCGGGGCTTCGGGGGAGGCCCAGGGGCCGCCGGAGCGGCCCCGGCAGGCCCTACTGGCCGGCCTTGACCGCCACGAAGGCGCTGTTGCCGTTGGCCGTGCGGACCAGCAGCATGACCACGTCGTCCTTCTTGAAGCTGGACAGCGCCCGGTTCAGGGCATCCACACTGCCGACCGCGACGCGGCCGACCTGCAGGATCACCATGCCCGGCGACAGGCCGGCATCACGCGCCGCCTGGCCCTTGACCCCGGTGATGCGCACGCCTTCGTTGCCGTTGAGCCCGAACTGCTTGCGCTGAGCCGCGCTCAGGTCGCTCACGTCCAGCCCCAGCAGGGCATTGGCCCCGGTCTGCGGCGCCGCCTCGGCACCGCCGGCCGACGGCCCGCGGGCACTGGCCTGCCCGTCTTCACTCAGCGCGGTCAACGTGGCACTGAGGTCATGCGGCTTGCCGTCGCGGTACACCACCAGGTTCACCTTGCTGCCCGGCGCCATCGCACCGATCAGCGGCGGCAGGTCGGACCAGCTGTTGACCGGGCTGCCGTTGACCGAGCGGATGACGTCGCCCACCTGCACGCCGGCCTTGGCGGCCGCACTGCCGGCCACGATCTGGTTGACCAGGGCGCCACGGCTGTCCGGCAGGCCCAGGCCCTGCGCCTTCAGCGAATCGATCGGCTCCACGACCGCGCCGAGCTGGCCGCGGGTGACCTTGCCGCTCTTCTTGATCTGCTCGACCGCGCTCATCGCCAGGTCGATCGGGATCGCGAAGCTGATGCCCATGTAGCCGCCGGACGCGGAGAAGATCTGCGAGTTGATGCCGACCACTTCGCCGCGGGTGTTCAGAAGAGGGCCACCGGAATTGCCCTGGTTGATCGCCACGTCGGTCTGGATGAACGGCACATAGCGCTGGTCGGGGCCGCCCGTACTGCGGCCGACGGCGCTGACCACGCCGGCGGTGACAGAATGGTCGAGGCCGAACGGCGAGCCGATCGCGACAACCCACTGCCCCGGCTTCAGGCTGTTGGAGTCACCCACGCGCACGGTTGGCAGGTTCTTCCCGTCGATCTTCAGCAGGGCGACGTCGTACTGCTGGTCGCTGCCCACCACCTTGGCGGTGAACTCACGGCTGTCGCCCAGCTTGACCTTCACGTCACTGGCGTCGGCCACCACGTGGTAGTTGGTCAGCACATAGCCATCGGGCGAGATGATGAAGCCCGAACCCATGCCACGGCCCTTGATGCTGGGGCCACCGTCTGGCCCACCCGGCCCCTGCCCCGGCATCGGGAAGTCGGGACCAAAGAAGCGGCGGAAGAACTCCGGCATGTCATCGTCGCCCATCGGGCCGCGCGCGGCCTGGCGGTTGTTGCGGACGATGGTGGTATCGACGTTGACCACGCCCGGGCCGACCTGTTCGACCAGGTTGGTGAAGTCGGGCAGGCCACTGACCAGCGGCTGCGCCGGTGCCCGCGCGGCCGCGGCTGGCATGGGCTGGGTCTGCGCGACGGGCGCCGGCGCCTGTGCGCAGGCCACCAGGGGAAGGGTCAGGGCCAGCAGGCCAATGGCCTGCGTGCGGAGTCGGGGAGTCATCGGACGGCAACCTCCGGGTCGGGTGGAAAGAGGAATACGGGCCCCGCCGACGGCGGGGCGTGAAGGCGCCCGGCTCAGTCGCGCGGGCGCGGCGGCACCGACAGGTCATCCTGCAGGCGCGGCTCGAACGGATAGAACGCGGCACTACCGGCGTGGGCCGGGAAGCTGGCATTGAGCGCGCCGCCAGCGGCGGGCGCCAGGCTGGAGCGCGGCCATGGCCGGGCCTGCAGCCCGCTGACCTCGCCGAACGGCAGGTTGCGGTTGGCGTTGGCCGGCACGGTCGGGGTCAACGGTGCCTGCACGGCCGCGATGGCGCGCTGCGAAGTGTCGTCGCGCTGGGCGGCACGCGCGGCCTGCTGGCTGCGCGTAGCGCTGGCACGGCGGGCGTCCTGGCGGCGGCCCGCCGCGGCCATCGCTACGGCCGGCGCAGCAGCCACGGCCACCGCGGCCGTGTCCACCGAAGCCTCGGTGACTGGGGTCGGCGCGGCCGGTGCCAGTTCCGCCTGGCTGGCGATCACCTGCGGCGCCAGCGGTTCACCCGGCGTCGCCTCCTTCAATTTCTCGCCGCCGATGAACAGGGCGACCGCGGCGACCGATGCGGCCAGCGCAGCACCGCCGCCCCAGGCGCGCCAGCCACTGCGACGCACTTGGCGACGCGGCTCGGCCTGCGGCGTCGGCTCTGCCGCAATGGCGGCCGCAACGGCGGCACTGAAGCCGGCCGGTGCCAACGCCGGGGCCTGCCCGCGCATCACGTCGCCCAGCAGCTGCCAGCGCTCCTGGCAGCCGGCCAGTTCGGGGTCGTGTTCCATCCGGCGCAGCAGGAAGCGCGCTTCATCGGCACCCAGCTCGCCATCGACCAGGGCCGACAGCTGCTCGCGATGGCGCTGGTCCAGGCGCTGCCCGGCGGGCGATTGATGGTTCTGCGATTCGTTGAACGGGTTACTGGTCATACGCGGCTCTTCTCACGGGTGGCGCTGCCGATGTCCAACAGCGGCCGGAGTTCGGTGTCGATCGCCTCGCGCGCCCGGAAGATCCGGGAACGCACGGTGCCGATCGGGCACCCCATCTTCTGCGCGATATCCTCGTAGCTCAGGCCTTCCACCTCGCGCAGGGTGATCGCCGACCGGAGTTCCTCCGGCAGCGCGTTGACGGCCTTCATGACCGTCTGTTCCAGCTCCTGGCGCATCAACTCGCGCTCGGGCGTGTCGGTGTCCCGCAGGCGGGTACCGCTGTCGAACTGCTCGGCGTCACCGATGTCGATGTCATCGGTCGGCGGACGACGATTGTGTGAAGCCAGGTAGTTTTTGGCGGTATTCACGGCGATTCGATGCAACCAGGTTGAGAACTGGGCATCGCCACGGAAACTCCCGATCGCGCGGTAGGCACGGATGAAAGTGTCCTGGGCGACGTCCTGACATTCGCTCCAGTCGGCGATGTAGCGACCGACCAGGGCCACGACCCGATGCTGGTACTTGCGCACCAGGACATCGAACGCGGCACTCTCGCCGTGCTGCACGCGCCGGACCAGCTCCAGATCCAGCTCCTGAGGTGTATCAACATCGGCCATGAGGGGCCGCACTCCTGTC
Source organism: Stenotrophomonas sp. CASM110 (assembly GCF_049384345.1). Classification (NCBI taxonomy): domain Bacteria; kingdom Pseudomonadati; phylum Pseudomonadota; class Gammaproteobacteria; order Lysobacterales; family Lysobacteraceae; genus Stenotrophomonas; species Stenotrophomonas sp. CASM110. The sequence goes on along the minus strand of NZ_JBMRGI010000019.1, from coordinate 2,709 downwards.
AGCCCAACCGACGTCGGGCAATGAGACTGCCAATCCCGGGAAAAGTTCAGTCGCCGATCACCTGGCGCCGCACCAGCTTTTAACCACCATTCGGTTAGCGTCCCGATCCACGGCCATGGATCCGGGGGCGCCACTCCCCTGCTATTGGGATTTGACGCGGGGGAAACAACCTCTGGATCATAGCCGCTTCTCCATACACAACCGGATGGAACGTCCATGCTCTCAGGCTTCGATGGTCTCCGCTTCAGCCACTGGCACCCCGAGATCCGCGACGACGGCGTGGTGGTTCTCTCCCTGGATCGCCAGGACAGCAGCGTCAATGCGATGTCGCAGGACGTGCTGCTGGAACTGGGCGACCTGCTTGAGCGCATTGCCCTGGACCCGCCCAAGGGCGTAGTCATCCAGTCGCTGAAGAAGGCCGGCTTCATTGCCGGTGCCGACCTGAAGGAGTTCCAGGAATTCGACCGTCGCGGCACCGTCAACGACGCGATCCGGCGTGGCCAGGCCACCTACCAGAAGCTGGCCGAGCTGCCCTGCCCGACCGTGGCGGCCATCCACGGCCACTGCCTCGGCGGTGGCACCGAGCTTGCCCTGGCCTGCCGCTATCGCGTGGCCTCCAATGACAGCAGCACCCGCATCGGCCTGCCGGAGACCCAGCTGGGCATCTTCCCGGGGTGGGGTGGCAGCGCCCGCCTGCCGCACCTGGTGGGCGCCCCGGCAGCGATGGACATGATGCTGACCGGCCGCACCCTGTCGGCCTCGGCCGCGCGTGGCATCGGCCTGGTCGACAAGGTGGTGGCACCGGCGGTGGTGCTCGACACGGCCGTTGCACTGGCGCTGTCCGGCACCACCCGCCCGTTCAAGCAGCGCGCCACGGCCTGGGCCACCAACACCTGGCTGGCACGCACGCTGCTGGCACCACAGATGGTCAAGCAGGTCGCCCGCAAGGCGAAGAAGGACCAGTACCCGGCGCCGTACGCGCTGATCAGCACCTGGCAGCGCAGTGGCGGCAAGCCGATCCAGGCCCGCCTGGACGCCGAGCGGCGTGCCGTGGTGAAGCTGGCCAGTACTCCGACCGCGCGCAACCTGATCCGTATCTTCTTCCTGACCGAACGCCTGAAGGGCCTCGGTGGCGGTGATTCCGGCATCCGCCACGTGCACGTGGTCGGCGCCGGCGTGATGGGCGGCGACATCGCCGCGTGGGCCGGCTACAAGGGCTTCGAGGTGACCCTGCAGGACCGCGAGCAGCGCTTCATCGACCCGGCCATGGAACGCGCGCAGGCGCTGTTCGCCAAGAAGGTGCGCGACGAGAGCAAGCGCCCGGCCGTGGCCGCGCGCCTGCGTGCCGACCTGGAAGGCAACGGCGTGGCCGAGGCCGACCTGGTGATCGAGGCAATCATCGAGAACCCCGAAGCCAAGCGTGCGCTGTACCAGACGCTTGAGCCGAAGATGAAGCAGGACGCCCTGCTGACCACCAACACCTCGTCGATTCCGCTGGTGGAACTGCGCGACCACATCCAGCGCCCGGCGCAGTTCGCGGGCCTGCACTACTTCAACCCGGTAGCGCAGATGCCGTTGGTGGAGATCATCCATCACGACGGCATGGCGCCGGAGACCGAGCGTCGCCTGGCCGCGTTCTGCAAGGCGCTGGGCAAGTTCCCGGTGCCGGTGGCCGGCAGCCCGGGCTTCCTGGTCAACCGCGTGCTGTTCCCGTACATGCTGGAAGCGGCCACCGCGTATGCCGAGGGCATTCCGGGCCCGGTGATCGACAAGGCCGCGGTGAAGTTCGGCATGCCGATGGGCCCGATCGAACTGATCGATACCGTGGGCCTGGACGTGGCCGCCGGCGTCGGCCGCGAACTGGCGCCGTTCCTGGGCCTGCAGATCCCGGCCGCACTGCAGACGGTGGAACCGGACAAGCGCGGCAAGAAGGATGGCCAGGGCATCTACACCTGGGAGAACGGCAAGCCGAAGAAGCCGGACGTGGCCAGCGACTACCAGGCCCCGGCCGATCTGGAGGACCGCCTGATCCTGCCGCTGTTGAACGAGGCGGTGGCCTGCCTTCACGAGGGCGTGGTGGCCGACGCGGACCTGCTGGATGCCGGCGTGATCTTCGGCACCGGTTTCGCACCGTTCCGCGGCGGTCCGATCCAGCACATCCGTGCGGTCGGTGCCGATGCGATCGTCGAGCGGTTGAAGGCGCTGCAGCAGCGCCATGGCGACCGTTTCGCGCCGCGCCCCGGCTGGGACAACCCCGTCCTGCGCGAACCGGTGGTCTGAGTTCATCGGCCGGGCCTGCGGCCCGGCACCCGCAGAGGCAACCGCCGAAGCCAGAGCCGGAGCAACAGCCGGCTCTGGCTTTTCTGTTAGGCGGGCGGGGCGGTGTGGGCTTGCAGGACACGCCGTAAACCCATCCATGGGGGCTCGATGGCGCCATCCATGGCGCCAACGGTCCTGCAAGCCCACACCGCCCCACCCAGACAGTTTCCCGGTGACGGTTGCTGAACTGCGATGGCTGGTAGGTGTCGACCTTGGTCGACACCAGGAGCGAAGCGACCGGCGTTTGATTTTGATTTTCTTTTTTCTTCTCCGTGGCTGGACGCACACGGAAACTGTCAGAGGCCGGGCGGGGTGGGTCCGCGGGGGTGTCCGCGGCATGGATGCCGCGGCCAAGCCTCCAGGGACGGATTCACGGCGTCCCCCGCGAAC